>JAISSF010000013.1 GCA_031273215.1 Mycoplasmataceae bacterium | reverse complement strand
GTTCTTGTCTAACAATAAATTCGGTAACTATCTTTGCCAACTCACTTACCGTAGTCTCTATTTTATCTACTTTCTTATTTAATTCTCTTAATGTCATTGGTGGTTCTGATGTTTGTCCACTTTTTATTATATAGTAACAAATGACCTTACCAACTAGTTCAGGCACCCCTTCGCATTCCAATACTCTAATCGTTTTGATATTTCTTTTATCCACGTTATATTGGTAAGAAGAATGCTGAGCTACTCATCTTTGGACTAATTCTCAAGAAACTATTTCTCGAACTTGAACTTCCTGATCCTTTTTCACTTGTAGCAGCATTTTGATCAACACCATTTTGGTTTCCTTGAGCGATACTTGATAATGTACTGACCGCTAAACACGCACCAGTAATCATTACTCAAAGCATCATCGGTCCAATACCTGCGTTGATTTCTTGTTTTTGTTTCTCTGTTAATTTCTCCATACACTAATAAGTTACCACAAAAGTATCAAAAAGAGTGAAAAAATTTTTTGTTATTATATTATCATATAATAAAATTTTTCAAATCGATGTGCTCAAAATGGGCAAAAACCACGATTTAACTCACCTAAAAAACACCATTTTTAAGGGTTTTTTAGATTTCCATTTTAACAAAAATATAATTGAAGCATGAATATAAAAAACTTAAAATTTAATGTCATTAGTTTAGGGTGTAGAGCAAATATTTTTGAATCAAATCAAATCATACAAATAGGTAAACAAAACGGTTGTGTTTATACAGAAAATCAAAACGGTGCAAATACTGTAATTATTAACACATGTTGTGTAACCAACAGAGCTATGAGCAAATCGAAATATATGGTTAATAAGGTATCTAAACTACAAAATGTTAAACACATTGTTATTTGTGGTTGTTTTAGCCAGATCAATCAAAAATTTATTGAAAATGATAAAATTAGACTCATCATCGGAACAAAATATAAAACACAAATTTTTGATTTATTAAAAACTTATAAAAACAAACTCATTACCAAAGTTGAAGATATTAAAAAAGAAAAAGAATTTGAATTTTGTAATAACAGTGAAGTTTGTGAAACCACTCGTGGTTATTTAAAGATACAAGATGGTTGTAACCACAATTGTAGTTATTGCATCATTCCCGTTGCCCGTGGGAGACAAAGAAGTTTGGATCCAACCATTATTGTTAAAGATATTAAAAAGATGGTTAAAAACAGCATTAAAGAAATCGTTTTAACGGGTGTGAATACTTCTGGTTACAATTACGAAGGAGTAAGTTTTTATGATTTATTAAAAATGGTTGATGCAATTAAAGGAAATTTTAGAATAAGAATTTCTTCACTTGAACCTTTCCAATTAAATGATAAGATTATTAATTTACTTACGAAAAATAAAGAAAGGTTCTGTCAAGCCTTTCATATTTGTATACAAAGTGCAAATAATGAAGTATTGAAAACGATGAATCGAAAATATAGTGTAGAACAATTCGTTAAGTTATGCGAAAAGATTAGAGCAAATTCTCCATTGGCATCAATAACTACAGATTTTATTGTTGGGTTTCCAAGTGAAACAACAAAGCAATTCGAAGATAGTGCTTCGAATTTAAATAAAATAAAATTTGCTAATATTCATATTTTCCCTTTCTCTTTACACAACGATACTGCTGCTGCAAAAATTAAATCAGTATGTGATGAAAAAAGAAAGCATAGTCGTTATAAAACTATTGAAGGTTTTAATAATATCTATAAAAAAAAATATTTGAAATTGTTTATCAATAAAACCGTAGATGTATTATTCGAACATTCAAAATCTACTAGTATACAAAGTGGAAAGAGTCAATATTTTTTTGATGTGTTTGTTCTAACTAAAAAGAATTTGCAAGGACAAATGTTGAAAGTTAAAATTACAAAACTTGATGAAAATAAGTTGTTTGGAAAGATTATTCAAAAATAGTTGTAAAGTCTGGTTGGATATATGTGTATGTGTCATTGTATTCTAACATCTCTAAGCCTAGTGGTGTGAATACACCTTTATTAATAGGAACATCAATATCTTGCTCAAGATCAGTGAATGTGAAAGTTTCACATAAATTTATTTCACGATTATTATCGTTCAAATCACACGTTTTGTAATAAAGTTTGAAATTTGCTTTGTTAACTATTTTATCACTAAACATCGTGTGATTGCCACAATCATTGTCTTTAAATCAATTAGCAACGCCAAGGTGAGCAACATTTTGCGAAATAGAGTTTACACGTAAAAATTTATCTAAATCGTAATAAGTACAATCGATATCTCCGTATACACTTTGTTGTTTCAGATATTTAAAAATAGGTTCATAAGCACTGCCTTGCTGAGCATATGCCATCGTTATGCACGGGATGCTTTTTATGTTCTTGTCAGTTAAGGAATAATTTTTTAATTGAGCAGGGAAGTAAGTAAAGAAATCATCTGTGTCTGTAAATGTAAATGGTGTTGCTGAGTCTTTTGAATAAATGACATCTCCATGGATATTTTGCAATCATTCATTGGTTCCTAAAACATCTATCATATCAAATTTAAAACTTGCTTGTTGTGTAGAAAAAAGGGGTGGATTTTCTTTTTGTTCAAGATACAGATATTGAGAGATAGCACTTTCCCACGGTGCAATTCTATCGAGTTGGTTACCTATTCAAATAAATATTTCTAATGTGCTGGAGTTTTTGTTTCATCAGCCACTAGTCATTTGATAGGTAGTTGTATCGTTAGCAATTGACATTAAAAAATATTTTGCGTATACTTTATCCCTTCCTCTAGAGTTCAAAATAATATTTGGTTTGCCAGTTATATTAAAAGTTAATGGTACATCTTTGTTGCCATTTGCACAAAAAGTATTTTGAGTAATAGAAAGAGTGGCCGTGTTTATATCTTGTGTAGCACCCACATTAAAAGTATTTTGATTTTGTGGTGCGCTCAAGTTGAGTAAAAACGGCACAGTAACCATAAATGGAGTTGCTAACAATAATTTTCGTAAAACCTTCATACACTAATAAGTTACCACAAAAGTATCAAAAAGGGTGAAAAAATTTTTTGTTATTATATTATCATATAATAAAATTTTTGAAATCGATATGCTCAAAATGGGCAAAAAGTGCTATTTAACTCACCCCAAAAACACTATTTTTTATATGTTTTATTAGATTCGAAATAGCCTAAAAAGTTATGTTTTGTTCAAAAATTAATTAAGTGTAATTTTTAAATTAGGGGGGGGTAATAGGGTTTGATACTTTTTGTTTTAATATGCGAAGTTATTTCTCTTCTTCTTACTTTTTATCATTTTTTCCCCACTTATATCCCGCGATTTTCCCGTTTTAGTTTAATTGGATTTTATAGTTAAAAAACAAGTAATTTTTTATCTATAATTTCAATGTATGAAAAACAAAAATCCTCCAATAAAACACGACTTCCAATGATGCATAAAACTATTAGGTATATATGATAAAAACTTAATTAAAAAATACAATGTTTGAAATCTTCGTCTATTGAAGAAAATCCCGTTAGATGAAAAAAAGAAAAGGAATATATGCTCTAGAAATTTATACTAATGCAAAAATTCGTGGGCGTGCTATAGCGCATTACTGTCCTAGTAAAAATATTATTGAATCGAGAATTGATATTGTAGAAAATAGTCCTTTTGGTTTATCTTTACTTGCGCATGAGTTTGCACACGCTCTAACTAAATCTTCTGATATTGTTGGAAACCGTTCTGGCCACGGTGTGTTCTATTATTTACGAATGGTCAGAGATGTAATATGACATTCACAAAATATTCCGATGGCAGATAAATTAAGAGCTATTAAAGATGAATTTGAATATAGTTGTTGTTTAGGACAATATCGTGTTCATAATCGTATATTCCGTTCTCAGAGTACTGTTATAGCATTACCTTTAAAATATTTTACATTCAAAACTTTTGAAAGTGATTCAAGGAAAGATATAAATGAGTTAGGAAGATGAATGCACCATATTTTATCTCCTTATATTAAAGATCTTGAAAACACTAAATATGATGACATGGATTTGGAGAGTATTATCGATATTGCGATTAAAAATATCGAAGGTAGTAAATATGCAATACCACAAAAGCAAAATTAATAAGTATGATGTTTTACAATTATTTAAACCCTAATTATAATGGCAGGGGTAGCAGGAATTGAACCCACATAAGCAAATTTGAAGGCTGCTGTTCTACCATTAAACTATACCCCTATGTAATAATTATAAATACATTAAGAGAATAAAATATCTATTAAGCGAATTGTGAGTTGTATAAACTACTGTATGTACCTTTTTTCTTTAACAACTCTTTGTGACTACCTTTTTCAACAATTTTTCCATTTTTCATTACGATAATTAAATCTGAGTTTATGATTGTACTCAAACGGTGAGCAATGGTAATAGTTGTTTTTTCTTTTGTTAAAGTTTCGATTGCTTTTTGGATCTTTATTTCTGTTTGTATATCTACGTTACTTGTAGCTTCATCGAAGATAACAAACTTACTGTCACTTGCTAATTGACGAGCAATCGTAATTAGTTGTTTTTCTCCAAAACTTAAGTCAGTATTATCATCAATTTCTGCATCAAATCCTTTTGGTAAAGTTCTAATAAAGTGTAATATGTTAATCTTATCACAAATCTCTTCTAATTGAGCATTTGTAATATTCTTATTGTTATAAACAATATTATCTTTAATTGTACCATTAAAGATTCATGGTTCTTGTAATACTAATGAAATATGTTTTCTCAAATCTTGAATCTTTATTTCTCTAATATCAATATCACCAATACTGATGCTTCCTGAATTTACATCGTAGAATCTCATTAGTAAGTTGGTAATTGTTGTTTTTCCACTTCCTGTATGCCCAACAATTGCGACTTTTGTGCCATAAGGAATATTTAAAGTAAAATCATCAATAATTTTTTTATTAGGTTCGTATGAGAAATTAACTTTATCAAAGTGAATAGCTAAATCACTGTAATCTAATTGTTTAATTCCGGTATTAGATTCATCTTCCTCGTCTAAGAAAGCAAATACTTTAGACATAGAAGTAGTAGAGTTTAATAATGTTTGGAAGTTACCAGAGAATGTTTGGAATGGTAAGTTAAACATTTGGATGAATACTAAGAATGAAGGCACAGCTGCAATAGAGTGACCTTTAGGGTCAATTCCTGTAGTTACTAAGATTGTAGAGAAAATAACAACCAATACAATAATTAAGTTATTTACAAAACTAAACATCGGAGAAGTTAGACCACTAACGAATGATGATAATCTTGAAGTTTTATATAGTTTATGTGATAAATTATCAAAATCTCTTGTTGCTATATCTTCTTTACAATTCGCTCTAACCAACAATACATTATTAAACATTTCGTTGATATTAGCATTAACTTCTCCTAAATCTTTTCTTCTTGAAATATAAATCTTCTTACTTTTTTTGATAATTAAAGGTAAGAATGTAGAAATTAATGGAATAGCAACGATACATAGTGTAGCTAATCTTCAATCCATTAAATACATTGCAACAACAATACCAATTAAATAGAATACACTTGAGAATAATTGACAAATTGCACCAAAGTATGATGTAGCGATGTTATTAGTATCGTGAACAAAAGTGGTTAAAGTTTTACCACTAGTATTTTTATTAAAATAATCGCTTTTAATAGTAGAAAGTTTATTAAATAAACTCTTTCTCATTTTTGCACCATTACTTTGGTCTAATGAAGAAGAAATACAAACAAATGGTATATCACATAAGAAGAACTTTGCTAAATAAAATGTAATAATGGTGATAGCTAATCTTACCACATCTTTTAACATTAAGTCTGTAAAAGTATCAGCATTAATCTTATCAGTAAGTTGTTTTAAGAAGAAAGGAGTTAAGATTGAAAGTACAATTGCTGCTAAAGAGTTAATAATCATTACAACACATCATATCGCACTCTTTACACCGAAGAATTTAATTGAACGTTTTAAAGTTTTAAAGAAAGAAAAATTAGTCATTGATTACTCCTTTCAAACTTTCTTGTGTATTAATCATTTCCTTATATAACGTACATTGTTTAATTAATTCTTTATGTTTTCCATAAGCAATAATTCTACCTTTATCTAAAACATAAACTCTATCAGCGGTTAATAAAGTAGAAATTCTATTAGTAATAATAATCTTAGTTGTTTTTTTGTATTTGGTATTTAATTCGTTTCTTAATTTAGCATCAGTGATGTAGTCTAAAGCACTAAAACTATCGTCGAATAATAAGAACTCTGGGTTGTCAACAATTGCTCTAGCGATTGAAATTCTTTGTTTTTGTCCGCCAGATAAATTTGTTGCATCTTCATTAATGCTTGTTGAATATTTCTCCGCTAAACTATCAATGAAAGGTTCGGCTTGGGCAATAGATGCAGCTTTTTTAATTTTTAATTCTTCGAGCTTTTCAATTTTTTCAAATGTAAGTCCAATGTTGTCAGAAATAGTTCTATTTAACAAGTTAGCTCTTTGAGGAACATATCCAATTTTCTTTCTTAACGTAGTTAGTTTGAGTTTCTTAATATCGTTTCCGTCAACACTAATTGTACCTTTATTAGGCTCGATAAATCTCATAATTAGGTTTAATAAAGTAGTTTTACCAGAACCAGTTGGACCAACAATAGCGATAGTTTCTCCCGTATCCGCTTTAAAGTTAATGTTAGAGAGAATGTTTTCCTTAGAACCAGAACTACGATAATTCACATTTTCAAACTCAATCTTTCCATATTGTCCTTCAATTAATTTTTTATCATCACCATCTTTGATGTCAATTGGACAGTTGATTACTTCGAGAATACGGTTAGCAGATATTTGTGCTTGAGGATATAAAACGATGAAAGCGATGAAAGCTAAGAATCCATTAACAATTACACCAGCTAAAGAAGCATAACCAATTAATTGTGCATATGAGATTTGGCGAGATGTATTCATTAAAGCAGCACCAATTCAATAAATTCCAATTGTTAAACAACTTAATAACATATTAACAGCAGGGGTTGATAAGTTATTAATACTGTTAATTCTTACATTTAATCCTCTAATATCATCTGAAATTCCATTAAATTTTTCACCATGGTATTTATAAGAACCAAATGATTTGATTGTTTTAATTCCTGCAATATCTTCTCTTGTTAAAGAAACTAATTTATCATTCTTCTTTTGCATTGATTTAATTTTAGGAATGATATAAACTGCAAACACACTTACAATTACTGTCATAAATACAATGATTGAGAAAGTTAAAACGATTATTTGCCATGGGGCATGTGTTAATAAACCATCTGGGTTACCAGTAGGACTAGTCAATCACATCTTCAAAATGCCGCCAAAGGCAATACCGGGAGCGGTAATGGCTAAGGTAAACAATTGGTTCATCAATCATCTTAAATATTCCACCTCACTTGTTGAACGTCAAATAATACTCGAAATTGTTAGTTTGTTAATTCTTTCTAAAGAAATCTTATTAACTCTTACAAAGATTTCGTGTCTAATATAGTAAGCGTACTTAGAAGATAATTTATTTGATAAATATGATGTAGCGATAGTAATACATAATAAGGCAAAAACGTAAGTAACTAATAATGAACATTCTAAAATTATCTTTGCATTAGAAGGGTGTTGGGTAGGATCAGGATTTCTCATATCCTCAGCTAATTTAATAACTTTAGAAATTCTATCGGGAATAGATATTGCAAAATAAACTTGTCCACATAAAATAGCAGTTAATAATGCAAAAAATAATCAATCACTTTTCTTGAAATATTTTAGTAAACGAAACATTTATATATATTATAAAAATATATTTTTATAATATTATTCAAAGATAATCGTCATCATTACTAATGGTTTTTTATCAAAGTTCTTTTCGAATTGTTTAATTATTATTTTTCTTGTATTAATTTTAAATTCTTTTGTATCTAATTTATCTTTATTTTCCAACATTGTTTCTAGAATTTTTCCAACTTCTTCATTTACCTTGTTAGCAATAGTATTGATGATTGTTTCGTTTTGAGGAGTTCTACCAATAATCCCTACATCATCATATTTAGCTTTTTTCAATTTCTTTTCTTGAGTGTTGATGATGTAAGAAACAACTACAACACCATTATCTTTCATTTGGTTTCTTTCGAATGTAGAATTATCGATTTCATCAATATAACCTTTAGTATTGATCAATCTTTGAGCTAGTTCTATAAACTCGGTTTTCTCATTAGCGATACCATTAGTAATAGTTAATTTTTGACCATTTCTTAAAATAATTACATTATTCTTAGGAAAACCAGTTTTAACTAATGTATTTTGGTAGTTAACGAAGTCCATGTATAAAGATTTAATTGGGATAATGTATTTTGGTCTGAATAAAGCAGCTAAGAATTTCAAATCTTCAGCTCCAGGAGATAAATCGATATATTTGTTAGGGATTTGTGTTGCTCTCTTTACATTACACTTGTTAATTACGTCAAATAAACCAGCTTGTTTTCTCTCTAAACCATTGATCGTTTGACTAGCGAATAAATATGTTGTTTTTTCATCTAAAGTTAAATCAGGGTATTGTTCTTCACAAATATCATTTAAAGTTTCAAAGAAATTATGAGCATGTTCATCAATAATAATTACTACATTTTGTTTAGCATCTTTAACTTCACTAAGTGGTACAATTTTAAATTTAGAGATATTGATTAAACCAAAC
Organism: Mycoplasmataceae bacterium; assembly: GCA_031273215.1. Lineage (GTDB taxonomy): Bacteria > Bacillota_I > Bacilli_A > Mycoplasmatales > Mycoplasmoidaceae > Malacoplasma_A. Next base: position 20,767 of record JAISSF010000013.1, on the reverse strand, counting down.
TCGCTCATTTTATTTAAAATCTTAACTGTTTTAGGGTTAAAGAAAGCAACAGTTTTGTTACTTAAAGCACAAGCATTTAATAAACTAACAATTTTATAAATTTCAAATGAATATAAGGCAATTACTAATTTATCATCATTTTCATTACATAAATCATTGAAATAGTTTTGTGTTTGGAAACTTGGACTTGTAAAAGCAGCGTTCGTGCTTACTTTACCAACACTAGTTAATAAAATGTTTGTGTTAGTAGAAATGTGAGGAATAATTTTTAATACATCGTTAGTTAAAATAGGCATCTTGCTCGAACTGATAACACATTCATCAATATAAATAATATTTTCAGAATTAGTTTGGAAAACAAAACCAACTGAATTAGGAAGGGAGTTCGTAATTTTAAATGGAGTAACTTTAATATTACCAACAGTGAAAGTTTTTAGGCTTTCAATAGTATTGAATTGGATCGCATCTTCTAAGTTTACGTTAATAATTTCAGCATTAATGTTTGTTGTATAAATTGGTGCTTTAATTTCATCGCTTAAGTGTTTAATACTTCCGTAGTTTTTTTCATAAGGCGTACCAATGAAAATACCTTTAACTTGGTCTTTTCTTGCTTTTAAATATTCAAAGTCAGGAATAGCGCTTTCAAAACCTAAGATTTGATTAGCTGGATAGTATATACCACAGTCAATTACAAAAATCTCGTTGTCAATAGTTAAAACATAACAGTTTTTACCTTTTTCATCAATACCACCAAGGGATAGAAATTCTATATTACTCATTTTTAATTGGAATTACTTATATATATTATATACTAAGATATAAAATCACTTGGAGTAGTTTTTGTTGTAGGGTTACCAAACATGTTTTCGGTGAATCATAAACTATATTGTCTTTCCATTCGTTGCTTAGTTGTTAAATTGGTTGGGTATGGTTCATCAGTAGGTTTAACATATTTTTGGTAGAATCCATAGAAATAGTCAGAGAATTTTTTAGCTACTTTTTGTTGGTCTAAATTACAAGCATAAGCATATGGAGCTCCATATTGGTTTTCGTTAACAATAGAACCACCAAATGAACTAGAATTATCTTTAAAAGATAATAACGACTCATCAAAACTATCGTCTAATGAGTTGTTTGATAAATTATTTTGGAATAATCAAACTGGATATAAATCAGGTCATCCAAAAGTGAATGGATATAAGAAAGTATCACCATTTTCATCTTTTTTGACACTACATCCGTATTGTACAAAACCAATGTATTGATTTGTTTTTCCGTTTTCATATAATTTTTTTCCGATACTAAGAGCTGCTGGATCCATGTGATAGTTATGTTCAACTACAGTATCGCTTGGATTTTTAAATAAATAATGTGGAGTACCTGCAGAGTATGAATATCTTGGAAAAATACAATTAGTGTCTGGGTTAGTAGGAATTTTTAAATCATTTTGTGGTTGAGAAATAGTAATTGTATTAGAATCAATTGTTGGATTGTTTCCTGTAAAATTACTATATTTATCTCAAGAAGAAGATTTATTAACCGCATTTTGAATTTCTGAATTTTCTAACATTCAATCATTAGGATTATATGAAATATAGTTTTTAAATTTAGAGTATGTGAACTCTACATTATCAGATGAAAGTAAAATAGGAACAGCAGAGAAACTAACGTTAGTAATTTCTTTTGTATCAGAGTTAGTTACATAACTTACATATGGAGAAGTGTAACCTTTATGTGAACCTGTCTGATAAGTAATACCTCCTACTTTATATTGAGTGGTTGTTGGCGATGCTGCATCATTAGGAACAAGTTCGTTGTCTTTATTTCCAACATAAACATGGTGTGCTCCATCTCCGTTATAGTATGAACCATTTTTAAGTGCGTCATTTATTTGTCAGTTACTTAATAATAAATCAACTAAGGGGGTATTGCTACCATCGTTAGTTCCTTGGTCATCAACAATCTCCGTTCCACTTTGGTTAGATGGATTTGTCGATAACAATGGACCAGGGCCATAATATGAGTTTTCATAATGGAAATTAACTTTATCAATTTTAAATTCAATAGGAGAAGCTGAAGTTAACATATTAGCATTAGAAAAAATAAAGTTATAGAATAAATCTTTAGCTTCAGTGGTAGACATATCAAATCCTAAAGTAGAAAGATCGCTTGGATTAGCTCCGAATAAAGCATTCATTCAGTTATCTCTAATAGTAGTGTTAGGGTTTGTCGCAATTCCTGGTTGTCCCATATAGTTTAATGCAACATTATAGTATGTAGATAAAATTTCTCCAACATAAGTTGAATAATCGATAGCAGCAGAAAGGTTAGAGTTACGGTAACTTACAATCTTTGTATTATCTTTATCAAAAGCAGTTAATGCAGGGGTATTTCAACCTAAGTTACTGTCAGTAAGAGCTTCGCCATCAACTTTTTGTGGTTGACAATATCCCATAGAAGTAGATTTGCTCTCATCCATTAAAAAGTGATTAGGAGTATAATCGTTAATATTTTTTGAATTAGGTGCTTGACCGTTAAAAGTTATATCAGTTCAAGGAGTAGTTGAACTAAACACTTTGCTTCACGGAGAAGCAGGATCAGAACTGCTTTCGGCACCAATTTGCATAGGAATAGAATAATATGTTGTACTAGCACAAGAAGTTAGAGCCATTGGCACTGAAATTGCTACTAAAGAAAAAGCTGAATAAAATATGTTTCTTGATATTTTTTTATTCATATAAATATATTATATATTTACAGCTGTTCACGAAGATGGTAAATCAAACGTTTCTTTAAGAATGTCTAATAAATAGTTTGTGTCTAAAAGTGCTCTAGTTTGTGAAACCGTTCCATTCGATGGAAATGAAGAGAAACCAAAGTCAGTATGTGATGAGTTATATAGATTTGTATCATATACTTTGCTTATTAATAAGCGACAAAAATTACATCCTTTAAATGCATCCGTGCCCCCCATGTAGTTATTTTGCAACCGATCTCAGTCAAGAAATAAGGTACCATTTGAATTAGAGCATCCTTCGAAACTAGAGTCACCAATATCAATAATATTTTCAGTAAGTGAAAGAAATTTTAAATCTCCTTTGAGACCAGCACAATCTTGAAATGCACTTTCACCGATGCTTTCAATATTTCAAAAACTACCAGAATTAAATATGTATGTGGGAATAGACAAATTTGTTGCATTGAAACCTGTATAACCGGTGACGGAAGTTGTGTAATTACTAGTATCAGTGAAATCTAAAGTTAATGTACCAGATTCTCTTCCTTCTCAATTACTTCCATCAGATGCACCAATAAAGAAAGAAAATGTTTGAGTTGTTATTTGAGAATTTAAATCCTGAATTTGGAAATTAAAAGTGCCGGCTGAATTTGGAATAGCATCAAACATAAAATAATATGGTGAATAGTCTGGAAATTCTGAAGGTCCAAATTCTACATGAGTAGAATATATAGAAAAATTTTTAATAGTGCAATTATCATTGAGGTTTATTAATTTGAATGTTGGTGAAGTTAAATTAGTATATAATTGTACACCTACTGGGATATAGATACCATGTTCATTGGGGGGGGATAAAATAAGATACGCCCGGCTTGCAAAAAGTCACTATCTTTGCAACTAACTAATAAACTTGATGAGGCAATCCCCCCCCAATAAGAGCGATTGCTGAGATTGGCAATAAAGTTTTTAGTAAGTTTTTTCTATTCATGCTTTCATTATAACTCAAAAAAAAAAAAAAAAAGAACAAAAGTTTTTTCTTAATACTAGTATTAAAATATTTAACTATTCAACATCAAACTCAGTTCCACAAATAATTAATGTATCTTTAGGAACAGCACCTAATTTCTTAGCTTTCTCTTCTGCTTTAGAACTTTCTATCTTTTGGTTAAATCTAATTATGTTATCAGGAGTATCTAAAGGGATTTTGTGGAATCAATATTCTAAATAATCAGATTTAACTTCATATACTCCATCTCTTACTTTAAATACTTCACTTGAAGCATAGAAGTCATCTTTCTCATCTTTTCTTCTAATCTTTTCAACTTCTACAACTTCCTCTTTAGCTTCCAACACTTTATTCTTAAGTTCTTGGATTATATTGCTATACTTGTCATAAATGTGGGTTAATAATTCATCCACATTTATTTTTTCTTTTGCACTAATTGTGAAAATTTTGGTTTTTAATTTCTTCTCTAAAACTTTTAAATTTTCTTCATAATCATCTGTATCAATTTTATTTCCTACTAAAATAATTGGTTTGTTTTGTAAATTAACACTATATTGATTAAGTTCGTTTACAATTGTTTGATAAGCATTAACGATATCATCATTATCGCTTGCGCTTAATGAAATTAAATGGATAAGAATATGACAACGTTCAATATGTTTTAAGAATTCGTGTCCTAATCCTTTTCCACTACTCGCTCCTTCAATTAAACCAGGGACATCTTCAAACACTAATTTTTGATCTTTAATATTAACTGTACCTAATACTGGAGTTAAAGTGGTAAATTGGTAACTAGCGATTTTAGGAGTAGCATTAGAAATTTTACTAATTAAAGTTGATTTACCAGCATTTGGTAAACCAACTAAACCAACATCAGCCACATATTTAAGTTTTAATAATACTTGTTTTTCTTCCCCTAAATCACCATTTTCGTGTAATGTTGGAACACGGTTAAAACTAGATTTAAAATATGTGTTTCCATGTCCACCCCTACCACCTTTACAAATAATGTATTTTTGTCCACTTTCTAAAATATCACAAATTACTTCGTTGGTATTTACATCATAGATAGTTGTACCCAAAGGTATGTCTACAAAAATATCAAAAGCATTTCTTCCGCTCATGTTTTGTGTTTGACCGTTATCACCATTCTTAGCAATAATAGTTTTTTTATTTCTTAAATCAAAAAGTGTATCCACGTTGTGGTTACCAATAATTGTGATGTCTCCACCCTTACCGCCTTCTCCACCTCAAGGTCCACCTTCTGGTTCGTTTTTCTCTCTTCTTCAAGCAACAATACCATTACCACCATTTCCGGCTTTAAGTAATAACTTACACTCATCAACAAACTGCATATATGGGTATTATATTTTTTATGCTTGCTTTGATAATTAAATATAATTTATATATGCGGATGTAGTTCAATGGTAGAACTTCAGCCTTCCAAGCTGACTACGTCGGTCCGATTCCGATCATCCGCTCCAAAATATTTCAATTAATACTAAAGGGCACTTAAAAACAGTGTTTTTATGTTGAGTTAAATCGTGTTTTTTGTCTATTTTTAGCACATCGATTTCAAAAATTTTATTATATGTAATATAATAAGAAAAAAGTTTTTCACCCTTTTTGGTACTTTTGTGGTAACTTATTAATATATGAATAGAAAACCTGTAATAATCAAAATTACGAAGTACGATAAAGATCCAAGTAGGGTAGGGCACGAACTTGAAATTAGTTCTCATATAATAGGAAGTGTAAAACCTAAAAAGCAAGTGAAACAAAAAACTAATAAGCCTAAACAACCTTCTACAAGAGATATTCTTTTACAATTTATAGCTAAACAAGAACAATTCAATGAAGAAGTTAGACAATTTATGGTTAGACAAGATAAAATCAACAAACTAAACAACTTAAAGACTGAATAGAATATCTGTTTAAACGCTATTTATAAGCTCATTAAGCACTAGTTTTAGTATTTCCTAAACATTTGTTTGATAAATTCTTACTTCAGCATTATTAGGCCCTTTAAGGATGATACCATCTTCCGGGATACCGTGGAAGTATGCTTCAAAGTGTCTACCAATTGCTCCATGGGCAACTACTAAAATATTTTTATCTTCATATTTGTTCAATACTTCATCAATAAAACTTTTAACTCTTTTATGTGTATCTTCTATTTTCTCAATACCATAACCAAAATCACTATTTAAGTTAAAGTTGTACATATCAGCTTTTTTAACAAGAGAATCTTCACCACAACTCTTACCTTCTAATTCACCGAAGTTTCTTTCTTGAATTCTTTTATCAATAATAGGGGTTAGATTGTGATACTCATTGATATAATCAAATGTCTTTTGCGCTCTTTTAAGAGGAGAAACAAAAGCTACAGCAAATTTAACATCAGCCAATTCATTACCAGTAGCTTTTGCTTGTTCAACACCTTTCTCACTAAGCATTGCTTCACTACTTCCTGCTCATACACCACGAGCATTATAATCTGTTTGTCCGTGTCTTACATAATAAATCTTAGTCATATTAAAATTATAGGATTATTTATAATAATACCATGAAGCCAATTGCTAATATCTTAAATAAATTTAAAGTTAAAAAAGATGATATATTTCTTTACGGAAAATATATTGCTAAAATTCCAGCAATCACTAAAACCCCTAGTGCAAGCAAGAAATTAATTTTAGTAACAGCAACTTCTCCCACTCCAGCTGGAGAAGGCAAGACTACTACTACAATCGGTTTAAACGATGCAATTAATAAGATTGGGTGTAAATGTATAGCTGCGTTAAGAGAACCGTCTATGGGGCCTGTATTTGGTGTTAAAGGCGGAGCTAATGGTGGAGGAAAAGCACAAATTGTTCCTAAAGATGAAATTAACTTCCACTTTACAGGCGATATGCATGCAATTACTGCTGCTAACAATTTGATTAGCGCTTGTATTGATAATAACATCTATTGAGGCAACTCTTTAAATATTGATGTTAATAAAATTATTTGAAAGAGAGTAGTGGATGTTAATGATCGTTCATTAAGAGAAATTGAAGTTACCATTAATGCTAAAAAAGGTATTAAGTATAAATCAGGTTTTGATATTACCGTAGCTAGTGAGTTAATGGCAATCTTCTGTTTAGCTGTTGATCTTAACGATTTAAAAACAAGAATTAGTAATATCATTGTCGCTTTTAGTTTAAAGAATGAACCAATCTATGTTAAAGATTTAGGAATAGTTAATGCATTAATGAAAATATTAACAGATGCTGTTAAACCAAATGCTGTTCAAACATTAGAAGGTAACTTAGCTTTAGTACATGGTGGACCATTTGCTAATATTGCTCATGGTTGTAACTCTATATTGGCAACTAAGACTGCTATGAACTTAGCTGATTACACAGTAACTGAAGCTGGATTCGCTAGTGATTTAGGAGCAGAGAAGTTCTTAGATATTGTTTGTAGTGTTGGTAAATTAAATCCTAATGCTGTGGTGATTGTTACTTCTACAAGAAGTTTAAAGATGCATGGAGGAGTAGATAAAGCTAATTTAAAATTAGAGAACCATAAAGCAATTGAATTGGGTATTGAGAACTTAGCAGCTCATATTAATAATATTAAAAACTTTAATATTCCATTCGTTGTTTCAATTACTCAATTAGATATTTCATTAAAATCAGAAATTGATATTGTCGTTAAATGATTAAAGGATAATGGATATGAATATGCTTTAAATGGTTCATTTGAAAAAGGAAGTAGTGCTGCAATTGATTTAGCTAAGAAAGTTGTAAAGTTATGTAATAAGAAATCTGTATTAAAACCAATATATAGTTTAAATGATAAATTAGAAGACAAGATTAATAAGATTTGTAAAAAGTGTTATGGTGCCAGTGGAGTTGAGTTTAGTGATGAAGCTAAAAAACAATTAGTTAAATTAAACAATTCTAAAGCATACGTATGTATGGCTAAAACTCCAGCATCTTTAACGGATGACGATAAAGTATTAGTTGTAGATAAAGCATTTAAGATTCATGTTAAAGAGTTAATTATCGCTAATGGAGCAAACTTTGTGATAGTATTAACGGGTAATATTTTTAGAATGCCTGGATTACCTAAAATTCCCGAAGCAAATAATATGTAAATTAATCTACATACTTAATTTCATAACTAAATTCATTATTATTACTAGTATTTATTTTCTTGTCTTTTAATATTCACTTCGTGTTTAGTGAAATATGCTTCTTTAATTTGTTCAATATTAAATCCAAGGTTAATTCCTAAAGCAACATATTTTTTATAAATAGCAGAAATTAGTTTAATATTCTTTTTGTCTTTGTTTCCTTTTAAATCGCTAATCATTTTAAATAGCTTATTAAATTTCTTATTAATCATATGTTTATCTTGGATAACTACAAGATCATCTTTCAAAGAAAAGATAGCTTGTACACTATATTGTACACAGAATCCAGAGATAAAGTGTAGACCATCAGCATATTCTTCAATAATTACTTCATCAGCGCTCTTATTTTTTAAAGATCAGTATTTAAAACTTCTTACTTCGTTAGCTAATTCTCCTAATTCAACCAATAGTGCTAATTTTCTTTCTACAAAAGTATCAGAGTAGTTAGTATTATGCTTTAAAAAGATATCACGATCTAAATCATGTTGGGATTCAATAATACGAGTGAAATCAATAATCATCTTAACGTTTAACGAATTGTGGACTTCTTCTAGCACCATAGTGACCAGGTTTCTTTCTTTCTTTGCTTCTTCTGTCCATAGTGATTAATTTTTTCTTCTTTAAATCACCTTTAACTTCTGGGTTGTATTCTACAACAGCACGAGAGATAGCTAGACGAATAGCACCAGCTTGTCCGCCAAATCCACCACCAGATACTTTAACTTTAACTTCCATAGAACCAATTTTTTCTTTTAATAAAGATAAAGGTTGTTCCATATCTTGAACGATTAGTTTGTTAGGGAAGTATTCACTAGGAGATTTACCGTTAACGGTAATTTTATTAGATTCACCAGCGATTGGTGTAATAATTACCTTAGCGATTGAACTTTTTCTTCTACCAATTGCTTTGAAATCTGCCATAACTATTTAACACTAATCCTTTCTGGGTTTTGAGCAGTGTGATCTTTACCAGCATTTCCATAAACAAATAATTTTTTAATTATTTCTCTACCCAAACGGTTGTGAGGGATCATACCTTTAACGGCTTCGAAAATCATTTCTTCTGGGTATTTGTTAACCATTTCTGTAGCGCTACGTTTTCTTAAACCACCAACGTACAATGAGTGGTTGTAGTACATTTTATCAGCCATTTTCTTACCAGTTAATTTAACTTTGTTAGCATTACGGATAATAACATAATCACCACAATCGGTATTGTAAGCGAATAAAGGTTTATTTTTACCACGAAGGATGTTAGCAACTTCTACAGCTAAATCCCCTAATACAACACCAGTCGCGTCAATTTCATATCACTTACGTGATGCTTTCATTTGTTCATTTTTAGGCATTGAAGATTTTTGCATAGTTTATATATATAAATTATATGAGAAAATGAGTATTAATACTCTTCTCTATAAGTTTCTTCCCCTTTCGCGTTAATCTCCTCTACTGATTTTAACCCTGTTCCTACTGGAATTAATCTACCTAACATGATGTTTTCTTTTAATGATTTTAATTCATCAACTTGACCTTTAATTGCAGCGTTAATTAAGATCTTCTTAGTGTATTGGAATGAAGCAGCGTTTAAGAATGAAGCAGAACGAGATGGAATTGAGTCTAATCCTAATAATTCACAAACAGCAATAATTGGTTTTTTACCGTTAGTCAATAATTCGTTGTTAATATCAATTAGTTCACTAATTGTAACGCTTTGACCAATGAATAAGTCTTCATAGTCACCGCTGTTAGTAATTAACATGTTGTTAGTCATTTGACGAACGATAATTTCTAAATATTTATCGTTAATTTCAATACCTTGTAAACGGTATACTTTTTGACATTCAGCAATAATGTAGTTACGAGCCATAACCACACCACAGTTTTTAACTAATTGTTTTAATGAGAAGTTACCAACGTTAATCTTGTCTCCTAATTTAACTTTATCACCAACTTTTACAAGTAATTTACTTGTGTTAAGGATTTTGTAAGTTTTTGTTAATGATAAGTATTTGATTGTAACGATTCTGTAGTTTTCGTTTATTTCAATATCAGTTACTTCACCATCAGCTTCAACCATGTGTGCAAATTCGTGTTCTTTTGGATCAACAACGTCTAATAATTGCTTAATTCTTTCATAACCTTGAGCAAGTTGTGTACCACCAGCAACTCCACCTGTAGCTTTCGCTCTCATGTTTAATTGGGTAACTGGCTCACCGATTGATTGAGCAGCTATAACTCCGATAGGTGTGTGTAATTTGATTAATTCGTTTGTAGAAATATCTAAACCGAAACACTTCTTACAAATTCCACCTTTACATTTACACTTAACTGGAGAGTAGATTTCAACTTCTTCAATACCACTAGCTTCAATTTCTCTAGCAGCATCAGCAGAAATGATTTCATTTGCTTTAGCAACGATCTTATCATCAACTTTAATATCATAAACTGAAGTTCTACCGTAAATTCTTTCAGAAAGTTTCTCAACGATTTGGTTTTGTTCGTTTCTAATAGCGGATACGATAATACCACTTGTAACGCCACAATCATCTTGTTTAATGATCACGTCTTGAGCACAGTCAACTAATTTTCTAGTCATGTAACCAGATTTAGAAGTCTTTAATTGTGTGTCGATCATTGACTTACGTCCACCATAAGCTGAGTTGAAGTATTCCATAATTGTTAAACCATCGAAGAATGAGTTTAAAATTGGGTTTTCAATTGTATCTTTGATAATGTTAGATTCAGATTTGTTGTTAGAATAGTTGAATGACTTACTCATTAAACCTCTTAAACCAATCATTTGTGTAAATTGTGATAAGTTACCTCTTGCTCCAGATTTGTTCAAGTAGATGATTGATTGTTCGAAGTTTTTAGGATCAGCTAAAATTTCTTCCATATCTTTAACAACGTTTTCTTTAACTTTGTTTCATGTATCAATTACACGGATATATCTTTCATCATCAGTTAATAAACCTTTTTTGTATTGGTTTTCTAATAGAGAAATCTTTTCTTTAGCAGCATCAATGTAAGCATACTTGTTTGTATATTTAGGGAAGTCAAATACTGAGAATGTAATACCTGATTGCGTAGCATATTTAAATCCGAAGTCTTTAATCTTATCAGAAACTTTAGCTGTTAAGATGTTACCATATTTAGCGTATAGGTTAGAAATAATTTTTCCAATATCAGATTTGCTTAATCCTAAATCGGTAGCGATGTAATCGTTAGTTACGTTTTTAATAGCTTCATGGAAGTCTGAACCGTAGTCTAGAACTTTGATTGCTTTTAATAGATCGTAGTCTTCTGGAAGAATATCGTTGAATAATGTTCTACCAACAGTTGTAATGATAATTTTGTTCTTAGCAACATTTTTCTTGTTAGGGTAAATGTTAGAACTTACAGCAATAATAGTTTGTAATTGAACAGCATTAGAACTTAAAGCAGACTTGATTTCATCAATGCTACTGAACGCAATACCCTCTCCAGCTTTTTCTTTACGAATAGATGTTGCATAAAATACACCTAAAGGCATATCAATTGTAGGGTTGATTGCTGGTCTACCATCTTTAGGGATGATTAAGTTGTTAATAGACATAACTAATCCACGAGCTTCATTAATTGCTTCTTCACTTAATGGTAAGTGGATAGCCATTGTATCACCATCGAAATCGGCGTTAAATCCAGTTGTTACTAATGGATGTAGACGAATAGCTTTACCTTCAGTTAATTTAACCTCGAATGCACCAATAGATAACTTGTGTAATGAAGGAGCACGGTTCAAGATAATTGGACGTGTTTTAATTACTTCATGTAAGATTGGTCAGATTCTATCATCACGTTGAATTAAAATTCTTTCAGCATCTTTGATGTTTTCTGCGATTGGCTGAATTTGTTCACCATTAGCATCAGTATCACTAATTAATTTAGCGATAATGAATGGTCTAAAGATTTTTAAAGCGATTTCAACAGGAACACCAGCTTCATACATCTTTAAATCAGGTCCACCAACGATAGCACTACGTGCAGAGAAGTCAACACGTTTACCTAATAAGTTTTGTCTGAATAAACCTGTTTTACCTTTTAAGTAATCAGTAATTGATTTGAATGTTTTACCAGAGCTTGTTTTAGCGACACCGCTATCAAACAATTCATCTACAGCCATTTGTAAGTTACGTTTTTGTTCATAAATGATACGTGTTGGAGCTTCGTTAGCGATTGTGCTTTCTAAAGTTTTGTTACGCATAATAATCTTACGGTATAACTCGTTAATATCAGAGCTTACATAGTTACCTGTTTCTAATTGCATTAAAGGACGAGTGTCAGGAGGTGTTACAGGAATAGCACTAACTACCATTCATTCTAATTTGTTACCAGATTGAGCGAATCAGTTAAGAATTTTTAAACGGTTAACATCTCTACTAAAAGTAGGAGAATCTGGGTTAATTTTAGATTTTAAAGATTTAATTTCAGCATTAACGTTGATTTTCTTTAATAATTCTAAAATTGCTTCAGCACCAATACCGAATTTAATTCCAGTTTTTTCAGAAATGAATTCAAGGATAGCATCAATATTGAATGTATAGTCACCTTGTGTTAATTGTTCTAACATTTCTTGAGCAGCAATGTAATCAGCAGATTTCTTGTCTAATTTAGGCATGATTTCATCACTTAATAATTTTTTACATTCAAATCTAGCCTTTGTAGATTGATCGAATTTTTCATCGAATGTAATTAATTGGTTGTTGCTGAAATATTTTTTGAATCCAGCATTATCAACGATAATGTATGATTGGTAGTAAATAATGTTACGAACGTCGTTGTTATCTAAACCTAAAGCTAACGAAATTTTACTTTGGTTAGGTAGATCGTTAGCGAATCATGTGTGAACAACTGGAGTTTTTAACATAATGTGAGCCATTCTTTCTCTTCTTACAGAAGATTTAATAACTTCTACACCACACTTCTCACAAACTCTACCTTTATAACGGATACCTTTATATTTTCCACAAGCACATTGGTAATCTTTAACTGGTCCGAAAATTCTTTGGTCAAATAAACCACCTTCATCAGGTTGTCCATTTTTATAGTTAAGAGTTTTAGCATTAAGAATTTCGCCTTTACTTCATTTTAAAATAGTCTCTAAATTAGTTAATTTAATTTGTAAACCTTTGATATTTTGTTGATTATTTTTTCTTGCCATAAGCTTATTCTGTTATTTCTCCTTCCCCGTAGTTTGATTCTTCAGTCTTAGTTAATTCAGCTTTGCTGCCACTAGCATCTTCACTTGAACTGAAAGTGTTGATATCTTCAACTGTTCCATCATCTTTCAACACGTTAACTTGCAAGCACAATCCTTGAATCAACTTAGTAATATACTTGAAAGCATCAGGAAGTGAAGGTGTCGGCAATTCTTTGTTGTAGATAATATTATTATATGCTTTTGATCTTCCGTACATATCATCTGACTTAAGAGTTAATAACTCACGTAAGTTATAAGCAGCACCATAAGCTTCTAATGCTCAAACTTCCATTTCTCCGAATCTTTGACCACCGTTTTGTGATTTACCACCTAAAGGTTGTTGTGTAATCTTAGAGTATGTACCAACATCACGAGCATGGATCTTATCGTCAACCATGTGGTCTAGTTTTAATGTGTGAATTGTACCAGTAGTAATTGGTGAATCGAATGCTTCTCCAGTTTTACCATCAATTAAAATTGATTTACCGTTTTCTTTAACATCAATACCAACTTCTTTATATAAAGCAGCAATATCAGTAATGTTAGCACCACAGAATGAAGGAGAAGTAATTTTAACGTTTAAGTCTTCGATAACTAATCCAACTTGGTTTAAGATGATCGATAAATCGTGGCTGTTTAATTCTTTAACAGAGTTAGCTTCAATGTATTTCTTGGCAACAGATAATAAGTTCTTAGCGATCACAGTACTAATTCCGTATTCCTTAGCAGCGTCTTCAACACTGTTGTTTTTAGCGAAGTCGTATAAATCGTTAATAGCTTTTTTACGCAAACCTAATCCCATGTGGGTTTCTAAAATTTGTCCAATGTTCATACGTGAAGGTACACCGGCTGGGTTTAAACAAATATCGATTGGAGTACCATCTGGGTAGTGTGGCATGTCTTCTTGTGGAACAATAATTGATACTACACCCTTGTTACCGTGACGTCCAGCTAATTTATCACCAACTTGGATCTTACGTTTTTGAGCAATGTATACTTTAATAATTTCGATTGTTGATTTATCAAAGTTTTCGTTTTCACTAGCGTTAATTCTCTTAACTTTATAAACAACACCTTCTTCACCAACAGCAACTCTTAAAGAACGGTCTTTATACATAGTTGTTTTCTCACCGAATAATTGAGATAAGAATTTATCTTCAACAGATACTTCTTTATCTTTTCCTTTAGGAGAGATTTTACCAACTAGGATATCACCTTCTTTAACGTGAGTACCTGGAAGGATAATGCCATCATTATCTAAGTGGTTCTTAGCAGATTCACTTACGTTAACAATGTTACGTGTAACTTCTTCATCACCATTTGGAGTTTTAACAACTTTACAAATAATTTCATTAATAGTAATAGAAGTTAATAAGTCTTCTTTAACAACACGGTCACTAATTACGATAGCATCCTCGAAGTTGTAACCATTTCATAACATGAAAGCAACATTTAAGTTTTGTCCTAAAGCGATTTCACCGTTTTCCATAGCAGAACCATCAGCAATGATTTCACCTTTAGTTACTTTTTGACCTAATGTAACGATTGGTTTTTGAGAAATACAAGTATTTTGGTTAGATTTTAAGAATTTAACTAAATCATATTTCTTGTCATCAATTTTAATAGTTTTAGCGTCAACATAAGTTACTTTTCCGTCCTCTGTAGCTAAAACGCTTAATCCAGAATCTTTAGCAATCTTAGCTTCAAATCCGGTACCAACAGAAGCAGCGTGAGGTTTAATTAAAGGAACAGTTTGACGTTGCATGTTTGCAGCCATTTCACCACGGTGGGCTTCATCAGCTTCTAAGAATGGAATTAAAGATGCAGATACAGAAGTAATTTGTTTAGGAGATACGTCTACGTATTCAATATCTTCAACGTTTTTCATTTGTTGAGTTAAAGCATAACGACAAACGAATGTTTTAGTTTTAATTTTACCAGTTTCGGGATCAAATGGAATTGAAGAGTCAGCAATTACGTGTTCATCTTCTTTTAAAGCAGTTAAGTATTCTACTTGATCAGTAATTACACCATTTTTAACTACACGGTAAGGAGAAATAATGAAACCATATTCATCAATTCTTGCATATGAAGAAAGAGCCATAATTAAACCAATAGTTGGTCCTTCGGGAGCTTCAATTGGACAAATTCTACCGTAGTGAGATTGGTGAATATCACGAACTTCAATATTCTTATCTTCACGGCTAATACCACCATCACCCATAGCAGAAATTTTACGTTTAGCTGATAATTCAGATAATGGGTTTTGTTGATCTAAGAAGTTAGTTAATTGGTAAGTGTTGAAGAATGATTTGATAGCGTGTTGGAAGTTCTTTGTGTTAACAATATTCTTAATAGTTGCTTTTTCAGCAAGTCTAGCTTTTTCTTCAGCTTTAGCGGTAGGTACTCATAAACTTGATAATTTATCAATAACTGATTTTTCAACTTTAGCTAAACCAACTTTTAATTTGTTGATTAATAATTCGTTTACTAATTTAATACGCTTGTTACCTAAGTGTTCAATATCGTCATAGTTAGCGAATCCGCTGTATGTTTCACAAGCATATGAGAAAATACTTACAAAGTCAACTAAAGTTAATGATTGAGATGTGCTTTCTTTGTGAGCAGAAATTAATTGAATAATTTTATCACGTTTTTTGTTATCAGCATAAACTTTAACTGCATCGATGTCCAATTCTTGTTTGTTAATAATTTTACAAGGTGTGCTTACGTTAATAGATGTAGACTTGATATTTTTATTAGCTTGATAGTGTTCACGCATGACGTCTAACTCTTTCTTTTCAATATATTGACCAGCTTTTAATCCTAAGAAGTCTTCAGCTAAAACTTTGTTTCTTAATCTTTCACTTAAACGTAATTTACGGTTGATTTTGTAACGTCCAGAAGGTAAGATGTTGAAACTTCTTTGGTTCATGAAGAAGTTAGCTAAAATTTCTTGGAAAGAAACACTTGTGTTGTTACTTTCAATTGTTCTTGTAGAAATAGAAAGCATTTCAATGAAGAAACGGCTAGTTCATTCACTAACGATTTGATCTAAAATCTTAGTAGCAGTTTTAGATTTCTTGTTTTGTACACCTTCATATTGAGCTAATAAAGTTTTAACTCTTGTGAAAATACCTTGATCACCACTAACTTTCTTATTAGAAGCTAATTCACCTCTAAAGTTAGCAATAACACCATCATTAAGGATGTTTTCACGAGAGTATTTATCAAATAAACGGTCTTTTACGTTAGATTTATCAAAGTTCTCTAATGACTTAGACATAAATTGGTTGTCAGTGTAAACTTCTTTAATGTCATCTTCGCTCATTCCGAATGCTTTCAACAATTCAGTAGCATTGAAGATTTCAATTTTAGTACGAGAAGTTGAAGCAATAGCAATTTTAACTACACCATTCTTAACGAATACGTTAAACATACTACCACTACCAGGGTAAACTTCACAAACACCAATTGGAGTTTTCTTAGCAAAAATTTTGAATTTAGAGCTAGGCATGTAATATAAACCAGGAGCACGAACGATTTGACTAACAACGTTCTTTTCAATACCATTGATAATGAAAGTAGAACGTTTAGTTAAACATGGAATGTTACCAAAGAATAAACCGTCACTAACACCATTCTTAGCTTTTTTAACGCCTTCAATTACACCAGTCTCAGTATTTTCGATTTGAATATCAACATATAAAGATTTCTCGTAAGAAAGGTTCTTTTCCTTAGCTTCGTTCTCATCAACATATTTTTTAGGTTTTACTAAAGGTAAGATTCCATTATAGTGGATGATATATTTTGTATTCTTAGCATGGGTAATAGGGAAGTACAATTTAAATAATTGATCTAAATCAGTTAATAATTGTTTTTCGTTATAAGATTTTTTAACGTTTTCTAATAGATCTGGTTCTTCAAAAAAATCAGTGGAAAACTTAGAGTAATCAATTCTTTGAGCAAGGTTTGAGTAATTAATTAATTTTTTAGCCATTAAGTAGTTAATCTTTTGCCATTGTAAGCTAGTACATTGGTATCAAAAAAAGATTGATATAGATATTATATGTAGATTTATATTTTTGTGGTGTTTATGATATGACGCATTATACACAAGGTAATCTACACCCAAAAAATGATAGAATTACTATTATTTTTAATGCGCACGCACATATGCATATGCGCATATAATATAAATATTATGGAAAACAACATCGAAATTATTAATAATAATTTGAGCCAAGAAGAATATGTTAAATCTTTAAGCACGACTTATGGTGTAGATACTGAAAATGGTTTAAGTACAGAAGAAGCTAAAATTAGATTAGCTAAATATGGTCCTAATGCCATTAAAAGTGATGCTACTCATTCATGAGTTAAAGTATTAGTTCACCAATTTAAAGATTTATTAAACATTATGCTTTTATTGATTGCTATTGTTGACTTCATCTTTATTCATTGATTACCTAAATCAGACATTGCTGCTCACATCATTCAAGGAGTAGTATTATTTATCATCGTTGGAGTTAATATGACTTTAGGAACAATTCAAGAAGTTAAAGCAAATAAAGCTTTAGATGCTTTACAAAAAGCAAGTTCTCCTAAAGCTAAGGTAGTTAGAGATAATAAACAAGTTATTATCCTTACCTCTGAACTAGTTGTAGGAGATGTTGTATTATTAGAAGAAGGTTCTATCGTTCCTGGTGATGTTAAGCTTTTCCAAGTTAACTCATTAAAGATTGATGAATCTGCTTTAACGGGTGAGTCTTTACCAGTTGAAAAGGATTGTTCAAGGATATCTAATGATAAAACTCCTATCGGAGATAGAAGTGATTGTGCTTTCGCTTCTACAATTATTACATATGGTTCTGCGATTGGTGTTGTTTACGCTACTGGTATGCAAACAGAAATGGGTAAGATTGCTACATTATTAAATACATCTAGTAAAACGAAAGAATTACCTCCTTTAAAAAAGAAAATCAATAGATTAACTAAAACATTAACATATTGTGCTTTTGGTTTATTGGCATTTATGTTAATATTAAACGGTATCCTATACTATTCACACTATTACCCTAGTTGAACTGGAATCACTACAGATAACTCTACTTTCAACTTCTGAATAAATATTGATACATGAATTTGTACTATCGCGCTAGCGATTTCTTTAATTCCAGTTGCTTTACCAGTAACTACAACAGTTATTTTAGCCGCTAGTGTTACAAAGATGGCTAAGAACAATGCGTTATGTAAAGAATTAACTATTGTTGAAGCTTTAGGAAATGCAAATATTATTTGTTCAGATAAAACAGGAACATTAACTTTAAACAAAATGACTGTTACAACAATTTGTAACTATGATGATATTGTTGAAAAGAATAACCGTACTCCTGAATATATTAAAGAAAACATTGCTACATATAAACACTTAGTAAGTATCGGTATGTTCTGTAACAATGCAGAAATTGATGTACAAGAGAATACCGCTATTGGTGACCCTACAGAAATTGCTCTATTATATTTAGGAGAAAACACTGATTTAAATATTGATAAAACCCGTAATAAATATAAACGTGTATTTGAACAACCATTTGATAGTGATCGTAAGATGATGACTACAGTTTATGCTACTAAAACTGGTTATACTTCATTTACAAAAGGTGCTGCAGAAGCAATTTTAGATTTATGTGACAGTATTAATACTAAAGATGGAATTAGAGACATTACTACCGCTGATAGAAACTTAATTAAGAAATACTTAAACGAACTTTCTGCTAAAGCACTTCGTGTATTAGGATTAGCTTCAAGAAACTTCCGTTCTGCTCCTATTAAAGATTCTAACTATGAAAACCAAATGGTATTTGAAGGTTTAGTTGGTATGATTGATCCTCCAAGACCAGAAGTATTTGATGCTATTAAAACTTGTCACGAAGCTGGAGTTGGTGTTGCTATGATTACAGGTGACCATCAAATTACTGCTTTAGCAATTGCTCGTGAATTAGGTATTGTTGATGAAAACGAAACATATACACTTACAGGAACACAATTAGATGAAATGAGTGATAACCAATTAAAAATTGCTGTTCAAAAATGTAGAGTGTTTGCTCGTGTAAGTCCAGATAATAAATTACAAATTGTTAAAGCATTTAAATCTAACAATTTAATTACCGGAATGACTGGTGATGGTACAAATGATGCTCCTGCACTAAAAGAAGCTGACATTGGAATCGCTATGGGTATTGGTGGTACTGATGTTGCTAAAGGTGCAGCTAGTGTATTATTATTAGATGATAACTTTACAACAATTAAAGGTGCAATTAATGATGGTAGAAAAATTACAAGAAACATGAAGAACGTTATTTCTTTCATTTTAGCAACTAACTTAGCTACTGCTTTATTCGTTGTATTGTTTACATATATCTTCGGTTTCAACACAATCACTGTTACACAACGTTTATTATTAGACTTAGTAACTGATACATTACCATGTATTTACATCGGTTTAAACCCTAATGATTTTGGTTTAATGAAACAAAAACCACAAATAGGAAACAAACTGTTCGATAAACGAATGTTATTTGAAATTCTTATTAACTTTTTAGCTATCTTTAGTGCTGTAAGTTTATCATTTATTTTCTCTTACTATGCTGTTGGAATTAGAAGTGAAGTTGTATTAGATATGATTTGTTTCATCACATTAAGCTTAAGTAGAATCTTATTATCATTAAACTATGTTTCTCACCACAATTCATTATTAAAAAAGATTGGTAGACCTTACAATGGTTTATACTTCGCTTGTGGTGTATCTATTGGTTTATTATTAATCCTTTCGTTCGTTCCAGGTGCAAACATCATTGCTGTAGGAAAACCAACTGATATGTTCGAACCAGCTAAATTATTCTACACTAAAGATGCTGCTGCTTGAGTTTACATGCTTATTTTACCTTTATTACCACTTGGTGCTAACGAAGTTAAAAAAGTAATCACTAATAAAACAAGAATTGTTGCTAAAATTTAATTGGCAGGAGCAGTAAGAATCGAACTCACATCAGAGGATTTGGAGGCCTTTATTCTACCATTGAACTATGCTCCTAATTAAAAAGGTTCCTCGCAGAACCTTCGGTATGGGGCGTCTATTCGGACTTGAACCGAAGAGTGCACGATTCACAATCGTGTGCGTTAACCAGCTTCGCCATAAACGCCATCTATATAAATTATAATAGATATATATGAAGGCAATTAATAAATCTTTACTAAAGATAGCTACTTGTACTGGTGCTGTTGGACTTGCTTCTCCTTTGATTATTGGTGCTACACTTCCACAAAATGAAAATATTGTAAGAGGACAAGATACCATCTTTATTTCTAAAGGTGAATTAACTGGTCAATCTGAGTTGTATTGAACAAATGGAAATGTTGCTAATTGAGGATTTGATGGGGTCGTTCCTGAAGGATTTAGCATCGCTGATGATACAACCGGAATTGGTGCTAGTTGTAGAATTAAATGAGAATCATTAACTAATACAGACAACTTTGATTTAAGATTAAAATATGATACTCATAACACGTTAATCCATGTAGTATTTATTGAAGCAGATAAGT
>JAISSF010000020.1 GCA_031273215.1 Mycoplasmataceae bacterium | reverse complement strand
GCGTTTTTAATCAAATCAATCAATGCTTGTTTTTGCTTATTGGAAATTTTAACGCAATATTTAAGATAATCTGGTAATTCAGCTTCTAAAAAATAAATTTTGAAAACATTATTTTTATTGTTTTCAAATAAAGAAATTAAACTTGTGAATGTTTGAATAAAAAGTCCTTTATCGATTCCGTAGTATAAGCAAATCGGCTCAGAATCAGAAAACTCTTCCGGCATAGATTCTATGTTTTTGTTTAATTGCAAAATAATATTTTTAATAACTTCTTTATTATTTACAATTTTTTCGAAATCTTTTAAAAGCATCGGTTTGTGATCGGCTGCAGTTATGTTTTTGGGAAGAAAACTTAATACAAAATTTGCAACGCGTTCTGTACTATCGCTTTTCAATTTCTGAATCATCGCTTTATATGAAAATCAAAAAAATTTAATATATTCTGAATCGATTTTATTATCGGCGAGCATATTTAACAATTGAGAAAAATCGCGAAGACTTTTTTTCATAAACTTATAACTTTTAATTGATCGCTGCATTGAACTGGAAACTATACCGGTATAAGTAAAAATTCTCTTTTTGCAAATTGCTATTTTTTTTTCATATAATCGCAGTAAAGGACCGAACACAACATCGTCATGAGTTTCGGTAATATATTTATCAAATTTTGATTCAACAACGATAGAAGTTTTGTGCAAATGAGTGCTCATAAAACCAACGACTTTATCAATATTAATATCTTTTAGTTTAATTACTTTAGTTTTAATAAACCATTTCGGGAAAATAACCAAATCTAAATTTAGAGGAATATATTTATATAGTGTCTTGAGACTATTTTTGTTCATCTTGTCGTCACAATCAATAATGTAAAAATAATCAGTTTTACAGTTAATAATTCCAGTTCACTTAGTTTGTCCTGGTCCGGTATTTTCTTTCTTGGTAATTAAAGAAATATTGCTAGGATATTTTTTGATATAACCATTAATTATTTCTATAGAATTATCAGTAGAACAATCGTCAACTAAAAGTATTTTTGTATTATTTTCTAAAAATTCTTTTTGTTCAATAATGGAAGGTAAAACTAAGTCTAAATAATTTTTATTTTTGTAAATAATGTGTTCTCTTGCACCATTATAAACGGGAATAATTATTGTTAAGGAAGCAGCTGGCTTTCTCATACTTACCCAACAATCCCCTTAACTTGATTGAAGTAGTTTTCAATCATATCATTAGTAGTACCTTCGTTATTTTTAAAATAGAATCTTAAAGTATAGCTCATTTGGTTTTCTTTAATATATTTATCAATATATTCAACATGATCAACAAAATCTAATTGTTTAACTTGTTCTACCTTTTCTCCTAACTTACTATTTTCATCAACGATAGTTAAATCACGAGTAATTAAAGGAAGAAGAGATAATTGTTTAGTCGCAACAGTGGTTGGTTTATATGCTTTATATAAATCATCTCAATTTAATGTAGCTACATAAATATCTTCATTGATGTTGTATGCATTTAATAAAACACGTTTAATGCTTCCGATATATCCGATTACTTTATTGTTAAAAATAACTTCTAAACATTCATTATCATATAAATATTTGTTAGCTATTGGTTTATAAGATACTTTGTTATTAAAGATGTTTAAAACAATCTCATTAACTAATCCAACTAAACCATTTACATCATAAACAATTTTACTTCCATTAGTTTTATCTAAAATAACATTCTTAGGAGTTAATAAAGTTAAGTTTTTAATTCCTGTTTGTCCTTCTTGATATATTTTTTGAATTTCAAAGATAGGCAATAATTGGTTTTTGTATGATTGATTGTATTCATAAATATTTAACATACTGTGAATTAAGTTATTACGTAGTACTTGTTTGTTGGTGTTGGTAGAAGAAATAATTTCTACATTGTTTTGGTAATCAAAGATATTGAATTTATCTACATCTTCTTTGCTAGTCATATTAAATGATTTAGTTTCATAGAAATAGTTATTATTCAATAATGACCATAAATGATTAACAAAATAATATTCTGTATATTTATTTTCACTAACACCGTCAATGGCAACAGGTTGTTCTTCAATATCATTAACTTTCATGGATTTAACAACTTCCTCAACTAAATCTGCGTGAGAAGAAATATCACTTCTTCATTTAGGGTGAGCTACTTTATCATCATTAATTTTAAATCCTAAACTAGTTAAGTGTTTGTGAATATCTTCTTTTTTAAATTCATGGCCCACTAATTCATTAAATTTATTTACATCTAAAGAAATATGATCCACTGCGTTCTCTTCGATATCTAATTTATATCCAACTAAGTTGTTAGGGAAATATTTTTGTAATAAACTAGCAGCCACCATTGTAGAGAATGTAGGAACAGTTTTAGAATTACGCTTAGCAGAATCAGTTAAAATACTATATTTACTAGCGGTATTACGGATGTTTGTAAAGTTAAAGTTAGCAAATTCAATGTAAGCAGACGTAGTGTTATTGTTTGTACCATATTTTTGATCACCTAAAATTCCTGCTAAAGAAATAATTTCATTGCCACTCTTAATAACAATATCTTTTTTATTTAAATTGTATTTCTTTCCATCAAATCCAACAAATTCATCTCCATCATTAGCATATACTACATCAAAATCAATTGGATTAGATGCATCATAAGCAGCTGTTGGTACATTAGTTAATAAAGTGATGTAATTTAATTCATCTAATAAGTTGTTTAAAGGTTTGAATCCATTATTCATTAATAAACCTTTCATAGATCACTTACTATCTTTAATAGTAATGTTTTCTAATTTAGCTAAAATAAATCCATTACAAGCTTTCTTATCTAATTTAATTTCATTGCTTAAATTAAGTAAGTTAGAAGGGAAGCTAGGTTCAGGATAAGAGAAGTCTCATTTAAAATATCCAGCAATATCTTGACAGAAGCTTAATACACCGTTGATATCATTTCTATTAGCGAACGGAATTTCGATTTCATAGATAGTGTCATCTAATCCTAAGAAACTAGCGACATGAGTATCGCCAATAACTCCATCATCAAATAACATAATACCACTAGCATCATGTTTAGGCATATTCTTATGGTTATAAGGAGTTAATTCGCTATAAGCACATAACATTCCTTGAGAAACCACGCCTCTTACTTCTTTATAACTAATTACCCTACCATCGTATAATTGTGCTCCTTCTAGGGCTACAACAACGTTTTTATCAGCAATTAAGTTTTGTGCACCACAAACAATTGTATTAATTGTACCAGATTGGTCGATTTGTACTTGACAAACATTTAAATGATCTGAATTAGGGTGTTTAGTAAAAGAGATTAAATGACCAATTACTAAATTATTAAGTTGTGGGTGATGAAATATATCTTTTGAAGGTAATTCATTACCAGTTGAACTAACAGCATCAATGAATTGTTCATCACTTATATCTTTAAAATTAGGTAATAGTTTCTCTAATAATTTTCTTGAATAAATCATATACTATGATTATATATTAAACAAAATTTAATAATTTGAGTTATAAGCATCAACATTCCCGCTGCCACCGCCACCATACGATTGGTCATAGAATCATGCTCCTTGTCAATCAACATTAACGCGTAAACTATTTGCGTAGAACATAATATTGAAAGTAAATTTACCTCCTGAATTACCAATACTACTGCTATTCAACGATAATCAACTACCATCTTCAGGGAATGTTTGTTTTATTTCAAGGCAAGAAGAAGTTCCACTTCCTACTTGGGCATAATCAAATCATCCAACTTTTTTTACATCAGCCCCACCAATTTGATTTCAGCTGCCACTATCGTATTGACTTCAAAATGAAATGTTATAATCAAAACTCATATAAATTTTTTGTTTTCCATCAGAAGGATCAATTCCAGGGAACGCAGTTATTTGATTTATTGTATAACCAAAACAACCAGTGTTGTTTCCTATCGATGGTTCATCATCACGGAATACTTGTGCATCTCAACCAGGGCTATCAGGGCCAAATCCTGTTGTAGATGTTTTGGTAATTAAATTAACTTTTTTATTAATAGCCCATTGGTTGTCTTGTGTTCAGTTTCGCATTATTGAATAAGAACCAACTTTAATACCTGAACGATTAGGGTCAGGTGTAAATTTCGAAGTGTATAGTCTATCGTTTTTTGTGTCTTTAGTTAATATGAATTCACTATTATCGGAAATAGAACCGTCATCCCAATAATAATAATTATTATAAGCGGGAACATTACCAATGGTAAAAGTTGGTCCATTTATACTAGTACTAGTTTTTTTACCGTCAAGTTTTAAAATAAAATCATCAAATGGCAAAACTTTACCAGTATTTTTGTTATCTAATCCACTAAATCCACCAGTTAAATCAAAATAGCATCAAGACACTGGGGGAGAATCTATTGGTATTGAATATGTATTACCAGCACTAGTTTTAACATTTACGGTAGCGGTAGTAGTACTTATTGGAGGGTATGGGTAGTCAGTAGATTTGTCAGAACTGCTACGTGCATTAAAACCAAATGTACTATTAGGTTGGTCGTAGTAGTAATCAGAAAATATTAGATCTGGGTTTGAAAACGAAAGCGTAATAACTCTTCCTGAAGAATCAGGATTATTAAATGGAATATTGTTACCAATTCACGCTCATTCAGAAGGCATAACTAAAGTACCATCGGCTTTTAGCGAACCATTAGGCCAAACACTAGATTGATTAACAGTAATTGGACTAATAGCGATGATTTGTAATGGTGCCGATGAAACAACTGCAGATGGATCTCCACCTAAATATGCTTCAATTGTTCCTGATCAAGCGATTGGTCCATCTACATATTGTTGATATTTATCAGTTGTCTGATTGTAACATAATTCTCCGGTAGTTGCATTAATGTGTATACCTTTTTGGTCAAATGTACTACCATCAGAATTAACTAATCTTCATTCATAATCACCACCAGTTGGGGCGTCAGTTTTGTAAGTTGTTGATCCAATTTGTCCATCTGCTTCTACAGCAGAGAATAAAACAACATCATCACCTATGATTTTGTATTGGAATACATTAACAGTATAATCTCTTGAAATTGAATATTGTTGACTATTAGCAAAAGTAAGAGTGTAAGTAATTGTAATCGTATTGGAATCAGCATATGTTTTATCAGTTGTATAAGGAAATACATTTACTGTATTAATTTGTTGCGTTCCAAGAGTTTTTGCAGTAATGTAATTAGTTGATGGGGAGGTAATTTCATATTTAAATCCTGGATTTGTAGCAAAATTAGGAAGAGAAGCCAAACCGATATTAGATTTTAGAGTTGAAGGGTCGTAATCATCACCTGATGAAGTACCTTTCAATACTCTAAGAGGAGAGTCTGGGTCGGATAATGTACATACATACAATTTAACAGTTTGAGAAGTAACGGTGATTGCGTTAACTTTATATTCAACCAAGATACTGATATATCCGTTAGTGATTGCTTTAGTTTTATCAGGAGGTAATTGTCAGTTAAGTATATTATTGCTATCAAATGAAGGATTGATTTTGTTTCCAGTATTATCTATTTGAGTAGCAGCGAACACACCGGTTGGATTTACTTGACCAGTTGAAGAGTTGGTTGCTCTATAAGCAGTATCTGTTTTTGTAGTCCCCTTTTGATTATCATCTTTGAATGAAGTCATTAATTCAATTTCATTTTCACTATCCATTTGATATTCATATGTCGAAACTTGAATAGTTGTAGTTAAATTTGTGTTGGTTCAATCTGTTGGCGCATCTTTTATTGAATAAGCAACAGTTAAAGTTGTTTGGGATGCGTTTGCAGTTGAGTTTTGAACAATGATATCATTGTTTGCATCGAAAGTTGCACTATAAGAAGCAACATCTGAAGTTGCAGAATAAGCACCATCTGTGAAATAAGCTGTAGAATATGGCAGAATTTTTCCTTGACTATCTTTAGGACTGAATTTTTCTCCAACATCCATTTTTCATTCACTTCCAGTTGGCCCTGAAATTTGATCAGAATAAATTGTAACTGGTAACGAAACTCTTTGAGTTCCTAAAGGACCTTCTCAGTTTATATAAACTACACTTATAGAACCAGAAGGAGCACTAGTTACATTGAGACGAACACCAGTAGTTCCTGCAACTAAAGAAAAATTAGAACCGCTGTAAGGGGCACTATTATCAGAGTTACCTAATCAATATCTTCCTGTAGCATCCACGCCGCCACCAATGAAATATTCTTTACCAACAGGACCAGTAGCAGCATGACCAGTATCAAATAGAATTTGTGTTTGGGGAGCACTAAAAATAAGACCGGTCATCACATTAAGAATTACATCTTTAGATGCTGCGATTGTATCATTATCAGTGTAATAGTTTAACACAACTGGATAAGCACCAACAGGAACAGAACCAGTTTTGGGAGAAATGTGAGCAGATAAACCTGTATCCGTTGATAGGCTGAAATATCCTGGATCTGTTCCATTTGCATAAGCAGGATAAGCTAATCTAAAACCGGTATCACTTGCTTGTGCACCACTATAACTAAATGAATCAACACTTGGCGTATCTGTGCTTCCTTGCACGAAATCAATTTGATCAGGTCCATTAATGCCTGAACTAGCATTAATTTGAGAAATAGAGATAACGGAAACACTTTCAACATCATTAAATCTTGCTCCTCAACCAGTATTATTAGTATCAGTGTAAGTAAATTGTAATTTACTAGCACCATTTCTTTTTCCGATAATATTTCAATTAGTTGAATCAATTCTATTTACTTGAACACTAGCATCATAAGAAACTAATGAAACATTGTCATAATCATCAAAATCAGAGTTATCAGAAGTTAGTTGGATTGTTTC
>JAISSF010000018.1 GCA_031273215.1 Mycoplasmataceae bacterium | reverse complement strand
ACAAATTAGAAGGCATTGTGGAATGAGAATTATTAATCAACAAAAACTAGTAGAACTTTATTTGCTAAAAAGAAGTGAGTTTTGGACCAAAATATCCCACCGTTTTGCGACATAGCTCTAAATTATAATGGGCACACTTATTTTAAAGTAAATAATTCATTTATTTTATATGTGTATATATATTTCTTATTTTTTTGTAATCATCAAAATAAAAAGATTCAACTAATAATTAATAATGTTACTAAAGAATAAGCTACAACTACTATTCATGGATAAGGTAAATGCAAGAATGAAGCAACATTTTCATATTCTCCTCCAAGTTCTCAATCTCCGGGAACTAAACCGGTAGCATTACTATATACATCAAACTTGTGCGCACAAATTAATACATAACCAAAATACATTAATATAAATCCAACACAACAACTAATATCAAGTCATCAAGTTCTTTTAGAATTTAATAAAACAAAGGGAGAAATAAATAATAAAATAAAGTGCATCATAAAATACATTCGATTCATATCATCACCTAAAAATATTCATTGAAAATCTCATTTAGCATTAATACTATCAAAATCATTTCATACACAGAAGTTTCCTAAGAAAGTAATGATTCCACCAAAGATTCCATAATATGCTAATACACAAGATGTTTTTCTAGTTGGATCAAGAATTAACGTGATTGGTAGAACGAAAGCAACAAACGGACATAGATCTAATAATAAACCCTTAGATGCGGTGATACCTTCTTTATCATTTGAGTTTCAGAAATCTCTGAAGTTATATTGAAATCTACCTAATACAACATATATTAACAACACAACTCCAATCCCTAACCAGAAGTAATATTTATTGGTTACTTTTTTAATATATGGATGAGCAACAATTGTACCAGATATTAATAACAAAGTTATTAGAGTTAGTGTAATTCCTACTCAATTTGGTCCCATGTATAGATTATAAATATAATATACGTATGTTAGATATTAAACTATTAAGAACTAATTTTGAAGAGATAAAAAAGAACATAGATTTAAGAAATAAAAACTATCCTGCTTTAGAGAAATTCCAAGTTATAGATAAAAAATGAAGAGAAGTTGCTACTAAGTTACAAAATTTAAACACAGAAAGAAATACATTAAGTGAACAAATCGGAAATTTAATTAAAGAAGGAAGACAAGATGAAATTAGTGGTATCAAAGAAAAAGTTCAAGGTATTAAAGTTGAAGCCGAAGCTTTGCAATCTCAAGCTACTGAAATTCAAAAAGAATTAGAACAAACTATGTTCTCTATTCCCAATATCTTAGATATTTCTGTACCATTTGGTAAAGATGAAAACGAAAATGTAGAAATTAGAAAAAACATCACTCCTACTAAATTTGATTTTACTCCTAAAGCACATTGAGAAATTGGTGTTGAAAAAGGTTTATTAGATTTTGAAAGAGGAGTTAAAATTGCTGGAAGTAGAATGTACTTCTTAACAGGTGAAGGAGCAATATTAATGCGTGCTTTAAGAAACTTTACATTAGACACACACATTGAAGCTGGATATACTGAAGTATTACCTCCAATTATTATGAATGCTGAACCATATTATGGATTAGGTAAATTACCTTTATTCGAAGAAGATATGTACCAAACTATTGATAGACAATTTTTAAGCGGAACAGAAGAACACCCATTAACTTCTATGTATATGAATGAAACTTTAGAAACTTTACCAGTTAAAGTTACTAGTTCAATCGTTTCTTTTAGAAAAGAAGCTGGAAGTGCTGGAAAAGATACAAAAGGTATTTTAAGAGTTCACCAATTCTATAATACTGAATTAGTTAATTTTGTTAACCCTAGCGAATCATTTGAGAAATTAGAAGAAATGACACATCAAGCAGAAAAGATTCTTAAGTTATTAGAAATTCCTTACAGAACAATTTTGTTGTGTAGTGGTGATACAGGTGATGCTGCTACTAAAACATATGATATTGAAGTTTGAGTTCCAAGTGAAAATAAATACCGTGAAATCTCTTCTTGTTCTAATGTATTAGATTATCAATCACGTGCTTTAGGAATCAAATATAAAGATGCTGATGGTACAACTAAATATGTTCATACATTAAATGGTACAGGAACAAGCTTAAATAGATTATGAATTGCTATTGTAGAAAACTTCCAACAAGCTGATGGTACAATTCTTATCCCAGAAAAACTTCAAAAATATATGAATAACAGAAAATCTATATAAGAATATTGTTTATAATATTTTTAATATATGCCAAGAAAACACTTAGTAGCTTCAGGAATCAACAAAAAACAACAATTACAAGCTAAAATTTGACAAAAATTAGCTCGTGAAATTAAAGCTGCTGTTAAAGTTGGCGGTCCAAACTTAGATGCTAACCCACGTCTTAAAGCTGCTGTAGATAAAGCTTTACAAAACAACTTATCGAGAGACTCTATTGAAAGAAACATTAGTGGTTCAAATAAAGATCCGCAAGAATTAATTTCTTTAGAATATGAATGCTATGGTCCTAATGGAGTGCAAATCATCGTTAACGCTTTAACAGATAACACAAATAGAACCGCAAGTAATTTAAGAGGGTATTTGTCTAAATTACACGGAGAGATAGCTAAACCTAATAGTGTAAAAATATTCTTTGATAATTTAGGAGTTATTATTTTAGAAAAATTAACTGGACAATCTAAGAGTGGAGTAGAAGAATTAGTATTAACGAATGAATTAGACGGTTATATTGATACAAACGAATATGATGATTCATTAGAGGTAATCACCGAACCTAATGGTAGTTTCTATAAGATAAAAGAAGTATTAGTTAATAATGGATACAAAGTATATGATGCGGCAATTAAACTTGTAGCGCAAAACAAAATTACACAATTAGATGATGATACAAAAGAAAGATTAACTAGATTTGTTGATTCTTGTGATGAAGATGATGATATTCAAACAGTTGTAACCAACTATGAAGAAGCCGAATAGTAAGATTATTGTAATCGATACTAAAAAAATAAATTTAAATAGTACGTTCGAAGAAAAAAAACTTGAACAAATGGATTTAAATGATTTGCAATACATTTTAAAATTCGAAGCTAAATCACCAAATGAAATCAAGTTTATTAAAAACTTAATCAAACTTAAAACGAAATAATGGCCGAAACAATTAAAACTGGTTATCTAATAAATAAAGTCCCATATAAAGTATTTGATGAAATTATTAGTTTTATAGATAAAACAGGAACTATTTATAACTGTATGTCTCTTGGATCAAAACGTATCACTTCTAAAAACGGTAGACAATTATTTTACGCTACACCCATTGAATTCGAAATATTCCAAAGTAGATTTGACAATAAACTATCTAAATTAAAAAAAGCACATGCATTAGAGGAAATAGATTGAAAGATAGAAACTAATAAAGCTTTAATTTTATTAAATGAGATTATTATTAAATCTAAAATCACAACTAAAGAATTTTTTACTTTCTATAAAAACATGTTAAAAATAATAAAAGAAAATAAATATAGCGTTGATGTAATTAGATTAATCATTATGTGAAGATTCCTTGAACTTAATGCAGCTCAAGTGGATTTTGAACAATATGAAAGCAATAATGTATTAAATAATCTACAATTAT
This sequence comes from Mycoplasmataceae bacterium, assembly GCA_031273215.1. Lineage (GTDB taxonomy): Bacteria > Bacillota_I > Bacilli_A > Mycoplasmatales > Mycoplasmoidaceae > Malacoplasma_A. The sequence continues at coordinate 42,694 of JAISSF010000018.1, read as the reverse complement.
TAGAATCAGGAAAATACAATAAGATTGAATCAGATATTCCTCAAACTTTTAAATTTCTAAAAAACTATATAAAAATTATTCTATAAAATAAAAACTCCCGGTTGCCCGAGAGTTATATTGTTTTTGTAAGAATAGCCCATGTTCTGTGTTAATTAACCATTTATCTATGAATTGCTTCATTGGATACTTAGTTTGTTTCCCTTGTATCCACTCCCTCTACCAAACTTGCGTTAACTTGAGGTTTCTTGCTTCAGGAGGTTGCCCGTTTCACCCATATATTACTATATGATTCGTCTCTGTTGCCCGTTACTACTCTTATTCTTTACCTAAATTCGATATTGAGTAAAGAATATTTGTATTCATCACCTAAACTTGGTGTGGCAGTGTTACTACCCTGAATCATTACATTCGTTGCAGAATGTGCAAGCATGGAACTTCCTCTAATGTATGAATACAATAGCGGTTAAATACTTACATAAATATTATATCTATTTTAGGTTTTTATATATTTAGTTAATTTATTGATACCATCTTTTCTAATATATCCCGATTTTAATAATTGTGATAAAGTTTTCTCAATTGTAATTTTACTAACCATTGGTAAGTGTTCCATAATTTTTTGTTTAGTAAGTCAACCAAGTGTGTTATCAAATAATTCTTTAACCATTTGAGGTTTTGTTTTTTTGATTAGTTTGTCTGTATGGCTTCTTTTTTCTAGTGTTTTATAGGCCTCCGATATAACAAAAAGCATGTAATCTATGAAATCAGAAGAATCGTTATCAGTATAGTATCATTTTTTTGATGATAATTTTAGCGTTTCATAATACATATCTTTATTAGAATCAATAATTTTTTCAATACTTATGTATTTGCCAACAAAATAACCATTTTGCAACATTAAAAGTAAAGTTAAAATTCTACTTAATCGTCCGTTGCCATCGATAAATGGATGGATGCATAAAAAATCTAATATAAAATTGATGATAAGTATTAGTTTTTCTATTTCACCTTTTTTTAACTCATTATTATATTGTTCACATATCTGCTCGATCGCGTTAGGAGTTTCAGAAAACGACAATGGTTTAAATCTTATAACTTCGCTCCCATCCTGTTTTTTTTCTTGTATATAGTTATCAACGTTTTTAAATTTTCCTTGGTGTGGTTTTTCAGAATGTGAAAATAATATTTTATGTAATTGAAGAATGTAATTTGGAGATATTTTAATTATATCGTACGCGGTATAAATAATATCTAGTGCATCTCTGTAACCGGCGATTTCTTTTTCATCTCTTGTTTTTGGTTTTACTTCATCTTCGACTATCTTTCTTAATCTAGAATTATTAGTACTGATACCTTCTATTTTATTCGAAAAATCAATTGATTGAATTTTTGCCAACTCGTTTAATTTTGTTAATAATTCTGGTTTTTGTTTATTAAATAATTCAAACTTACCGACATATTTGTTGATAATCGCGATATACGATAATGTTTTCATAGAAAGTTTTGTGTATTTTAACTTATGGTAATTAAATGTTTTCATACATATATTATATACTTTCATACATAAAAATTGTTAAAAATATGTATCAAAATCAACAATTATGTAGGAAATTAGTGAAATATGGTTTACTAACTATAATTTATATATGGCAAAGGCTGATGTAGAAAAGATTGAAACCGAAAACAATCTACACTTTAAGTGAACTAAGCATTTATTTGCATTAGCTAACTTCTTAATAATTTTAGAAGTAGCTGTTAGTTGAATTGTTTATAGTAAGGGTACAAATGATATCACAACCGAGAATCCATTATTTACTTCTACAATTCCGTTCATGGTTATTACTCCAGTTGCTATTGGCGTTTGGTTCTTAGGTTATTATTTTAATAATAAGGATATGCCTATTATTAAATCTCATATTGGAAAGAAAGATATTAATTTATATTACATTTCTAATATCTTATTCTTTTGTTTAATTCTAGTTTCTACCGTTCTATATTTAGTTTGTTTCCAATTTTTAGTTAAGAATGATAAATTATCTTTCCAAAATGGATATATTATTGTATTTGCAATTAGTGCAGCATTTAGTGTAGCAGTTGTAACTGTTAATAAATTCGCTTTGTATAAAATTGAATACGAGATTTATAAAAAGAGATATGGCACAAAGAAAGAAGAAACTAATAAATAATTATTACAATTCGAATAATTTGGCGATTTTAGTTCTATAAGGTTCAGCAACATTCATACTCTTACCAAATTGCACAGTTTTGGTAAATAAGTTCTTAGAGTTAGCGAAGTAATCAATCATTCTAATAATGTGGATTAATTTAAATCTTCTTACATCTACGTTTTCATTAAAGATAGATGAATACAAACTCATAAGTTCGTTTGATACATATTTAACAGGTGTATCGTATACAACGATGTTGTGCGATATGTGGTTACGGATATTAATTAGATTTTTAACAAAATCAACAAATCCGTGTCAGTGTAAGTAATCAATCTTAAAGTTTTTAAGAACGATTTCTCTTACTTCGTGACTAGAAGCAATTAAGAATGAGAAAGTGGTAGCGAATGATCAAGTTAAACACATAACATCTAAAGGAGTATTAGCTCATTTGAAGATATCATCATGGTTAGCCATATCTAAATATTTCTTTGTTACCTTATTTCCATCCATATATTTAGTAATCTTGTATAAGAAACTACGGTATTCTGTATATGGTTCAACTTTATCTAAGTTTCTTAAAATACTATTTTGTAAAACATTAGGTTCTAATTTCAACATACATTTATCCTCGATATTGTAATAGTTGATTGTTTCAATAACTACGTTAGTGTTAATAATCTTTTCGATAACGAGAATTTCTCTAAAGATGTGGTTTCCTAAGTTTTTATCGAATTGGTATAGCTTAATAATATCGTTAGCATTCACTTGATCAAATTTATGTTCATCATTCTCAAAGAAATCGCTATACTCTGCGATAAATGTATTAACGTTAAAGTTCTTTACATAGTATTCAAACTCTTCTTGGTCTTTGATAACTAAACCACGAGATTCTAAATCTTTTATGATACTTTCTAAATTTACTACAGACATTATTTTTTAATTTTTTTAGTAACATCTTCAGTCGGTTTTTTAATAGAAGTATCTTTTGTTTTAACTTCGATTTCTGTAGAAGGGATTAATTTACTCTTTTCGATGTGGGCGATATCGTTATATATATCATATATAGTTTCAACATCTTGTTTATCTTTTGCGTTAGTAGCAATATCTTTTAATTTTAAAATGATTGCATTAATAACCTTATCGTTCTTATCGGTATTTTGTTTGCTAATATAAATAGAATACCCAATTAAAGCATATGAAAGGATATAAGCGAGTGCTACACATCAGAAAATTAAATATTGAGGACCTTTATCTTCTACACTAATATAGTAAGACACAGTTCATAATACTGCATTTAAAGAGAACAAACCAGTACCAGCGGTAATTAAACGATACATAGTATTAACTCCACCTGCAATGAATTTTTTATGTCTAGAAGAACGATTTAAAAATATACCAATCGTCGCTATTAAAAAGAATAAGAAAGAACAAATAATTCATGGATAAACAACAAAATCTTTAATCGCTAAAATATCATATTCAGGGATATCACTAATTTCACCTTTTTGTTTACGAATAAAATAAATTCCGTCCAAAGCAGCGGTAACAAAAGTAGAAATAAAAATAATCGAAAGTAAACAAATTAAGAATATTACTATGAATTTAGGGAAATGAGTTTCAACTCTATATTTCTTATTTTTATTTTTTGTGACCATTAATCTGAATATTTTTCAGGGTGTTCCTTTTTCATTAATGAAATGAATTCATCTTTATCCATTTTACCATATTTCTCCATTAATTCAACACATTCATGGTATTCAGCAACAGCTCAGTCATGATCGTGGAATCCATTAACTTGAACTTTCTTGTTTTGTAAGTTTTTGTATGTTTCGAAGAATTCTTTAATAATAGCAAATTCATGTTCGCTTAAGTCTTTCATAGTTTCAACGTGTTTATATCTTGGATCAACAGCAATAACACCAATTAATTTAGTATCAGTTTCTCCACCATCAACCATTGCTAAGGCACCGATAATCTTAGTTGGAACAACAGTTCCTGGTTGGAAAGATTGATCAGCAAATACTAAAACATCTAATTCATCGCCATCTCAATCTAATGCCTCACTAATAAAACCATAGTTTTGTGGATAGTAGTTAGGACCATATAAGATACGGTCTACAGCAATTCTACCGGTTTTACGGTCATATTCATATTTTACATTACTTCCTTTAGGAATTTCAATGGTTACATCTAAAACAAGCTTCTCACTCATATAAATATTATATAATATAAATATGTTACAAGTGCAAACTAGAATGGTAGTAGCTGATAATACAGGTGCTAAGATCGCTCAAATTATTAAAATTCCTGGTGCTAGTAAACCTCACTACGCTCATATCGGACAAATAGTTAAAGTTGCTATTAAAGAATCTACTCCAGATGCTAAGAATAAAAAAGGTACAATGGCTTCTGCTGTTATCGTTAGAACAACTAAAGGTATTATGAGAGGTAATGGTGTTAAAGTATCATTTAGCGATAACGCTTGTGTATTAGTTAAAGCTGATAAAACTCCAGTTGGTACTCGTGTATTTGGACCGGTTGCTCGTGAATTAAAGGAAAAGGGTTTTACTAAAATTGCTTCATTAGCTTCTGAAGTACTTTAATATTTTATATTAATCAGAAAAATAATTTAATTTGTTTTTATTTTGTCTTATAATGATTAGTGTATGAATAAGAAAATTTTGCTCCAAACTTTAATCCCTGCATCTTTAGTTGCTGTTGGGGGGGGATTTCCTTATCGCTTATAAGTTGTAGTAAAACTGATGCTCTAACAAGTGAACGTTTTTATTCCGTAGGTGATTTTGTTGATTATCTTTGAACAAAAAAAAATAATTTATTTCATGATTTTACCGAATCTGTTTATGTTGATGATGTAATAGGAACTGGTCAAGTTTTAAAATTAAATAATACTCAATTTGCGGTAGGAAATAAATTAAGTTGCATAGCTTTTCCATCATCGTTGACCGCTATTACTTCGAATTATTCAATTAAATTAGGGGTTGCAAGTGATTATGTATTGTTTGAAAATAATTATTCAAATGGCACATACACCGCTTCTCGTTATGTTAATGAAGTTATTGATAACACTAATGTTTTTCCAATTTATAGTGGTGGTTCGTATGCTGCTGGCGGAAATAATCAATGTGTTGCTTGAGATTCTACAAATAAAAAATTAACTTTTAATGCACCATATACACATATTCTTTCAAACACTCTTACAGGAACAACTACAGATGATGGTATATCCGCTCAATTCTTGGGATATCGTTACTTTTGCAACGATAATCAATCTGATTACGAATGATTTGTTAATACTCTAAAAGATAAAAGGGTGTTTGCCAATGCTTGTATTGCACAAGCATTAACTGATATTAGCGGGAAAAATTATGATGATTCTGAGACTTATGTACAATATGATAATTATTTAAGCAATGGGTGTATGAATATAAATATCTATCTTGTATCGAGTGGTATAGTATTATATAGTCTTGCTGGCGCTAACTCGAATGATTATATTAGTATATCTACTTCGATTGGAAAAACAATATCGTTTCCAATTGATGCGGATTCATTCGAAGCACCCAATTATTCATCCTATCTTGAAGGTGGTAGTGGTAGTGGTAATAAAGTATACGATTTACAACTACAAGGTAGTTATATTACCACAATTGATTATTCTGGAGGTTCTGGTGTTTATCTTGTAGGATTTCAATCTAGTTATTCATCTGGAGCAATTATACTTTTATAAAATTATTTTTTAATAACTTTATTACATCTTTCACACAAGTGTTCTTCATCTAAAGTTCCTGTAGCAAAGTAGTTTCAACATCTTTCACATCTTTCGTAATTAGTTTTATCTACGAAGATATCAAATTCCAATGTATCTTTTTGTTTAATTTCTACTTTAGCGATATTCAATAAGTAAGCCAATTCTTTTTCAGAGAAGTTAAATACATTATTAAAATGAATAATCATCATTGCTTCTGTATTCTTAGCGATTATTTTATTCTTTCTCAATTCTTCTAACTTGCTATAAGCAATATCTTTGATTTTAAAGAATTGTTCTCATTTAGCATTATTAACATTTGAATTGTTAAGTACTAATTGAAAAGCATGATCGTGTAAGAAAATAGATTCTTGTTTATTAGGGATGTTTAAGTGAGAATAAACTTCTTCACAAGTGTGGACTAGAATAGGAGCTAATATAAATAAGTATTGAGTTAAGATTTGGAATAGTACAGTTTGGATTGCTCTTCTTCTTTGTGAATTTGGTTCATCACAATACAAAGCATCTTTGATGATATCAAAATATCAACCAGATAAATCTACAACGTGTTTATTGACTATTTCTACAACTTCTAAGAAATCATAATCATTAAAACTCTTATTAATCTTTTCTACGTTTTGTGAAACTTGACTAAGAATAAATACATCTACTTCACTAAATTCATTAGTTTGATCTGTTTCATAATTAAAATCAGAGATGTTAGAAAGGATAAATTTAAATAATGTGTTTCTTATTCTTCTATATGTTTCAGCTGTTTGTTTAAGAATGTTTTCACCAATTCTTAAATCGTCATTTCATTTACTTGAAGCAACTCATAATCTTAATACATCTGCTCCATATTGGTTACAAACAACGGTTGGATCAATAACATTTCCTAAAGATTTAGACATCTTATTACCTTTTTCGTCTAAAACAAATCCACAACCCAATAATTGTTTATAAGGAGCTTGATTAGAATAAATATATGAGTTAATCAAAGAAGAGTTAAATCAACCTCTGAATTGGTCTTTACCTTCAATAAATAATTCACATGGGTATTGTAAGTTATTATCTAATAATATGCTGAAAGCTGTACCACTGTCAAATCATACATCCATAATATCTGTTTCTTTTCTGAATTCACCACTAGCATAACCTTCTGGTAGGAAGTAGGCTGCTGGTTTATCAAATCATACATCAGTACCTTCTCTTTCTAAAACATCAATTGTATATTTAATTACATTACTATCTAAAATAGGTTCGTTATTTTCATCATAAATGATTGGGATAGGAACTCCTCAATATCTTTGTCTACTAATACATCATTCAACACGGTTCTTGATTGTATCAACTAATTGTGTCTTGTTTAATAAATTAGGGAAACGAACATCATTTAAAGCACTAACCATACCATCTTTTAATTTATCAATATTTACAAATCATTGTTTAGTAGCACGGTACATAACTGGTTTTTTAGTTCTTCAGTCGTGAGCAACTGAGTGGGTGAAGATTGAATGTTTTAATAAAGCGTTCGCTTTAGTTAATTTATCAACAATGATATCATTAGACTTTTCATAGAATACTCCCACAAGATCAGCATCTGGTGATTCATTAGTGAATTTACCATATGCATCAATAGGGACAAATGGTTTAATACCGTATTTCTTACATGCTAAATAGTCATCATTACCAAATCCACTGGCATTATGAACTAAACCAGTTCCCCCAGTATCACTAACGTAATCAGCTAAAATAATTGGATTGATCATGCCATAAAGCATATGTTTATATGTTACATTTTCTATTTCTTGTCCTTTGAACTCATCAATAATCTTGTAACTATCCCATCCTAACGTGTTTTTAAGCGATTCTACAAGAGATTTAGCACAAATGTATATTTCTCCATTAACTTCAACCTTAATATAGCTAAAATCAGGGTTTACTGCAATTGCTTGGTTAGAAGGTAAAGTTCAAGGAGTAGTAGTTCATACCATTAACTTTTCTCCAGCAAAGATTTTATTATTACCATTCTCAACTGTAAAAGTAACATAAATACTATGAGATTGAACATCAGCGTATTCAACTTCAGCTTCAGCTAAAGCAGTTTGACTACTTCAAGATCAATAAACAGGTTTAAGGTCTTGGTACAATAAACCTTTTTCAATTGCTAAAGCAAAAATATCTAATTGTTTCTTTTCGAATGAATTATCTAATGTTCTATATGTTTTTTTAAAATCAGAAACTAATCCCAATCTCATGAATTGTCCTTTTTGGATTTGTACTTGTTCCATAGCAAACTGTCTACAAGCTTGTCTTTTTTGACTAACAGTTAAATTAGGATCAGTATTGATACCTTTTTTAATTAACGCATGTTCAATAGGCATACCGTGTGTATCTCATCCAGGAATATATTCAGAATAGTAACCCAACAGCATTCATCTTCTTACGATTGTATCTTTAAGAATCTTGTTTAATGAGTGACCTACGTGGATTGAACCGTTAGCATAAGGAGGACCATCTAATAATACCTTTTGTTCTTTATTGATATTTTTATTTAGGATTTTTTGGTAGATTCTATCGTTTAATCATTTCTCCTGAATCTTAGGTTCTTTGTTGGGGAGATCAGATTTCATATCGAAATCAGTTTTTAATATATTTAAAGTATCTTTAAAAGTACTCATATATAAATTATAATATAAGTAATGAAATTTGGAAGAAGCAATATTGAGAAAGTTGTATTCATCAGAAACAGTCGATTCAAATGCAACATATTATCTAAATATAAAGAATGGTTTATTGATACAAAAGATAGTGATACGTATAAATATGTTAGTTGTAAAAACAGCAAATTTATTAGAAAGTATTTAAAAACACCAAATTGCCATTTTGTAATTGATGGATTAATCCCTAATTTAAAACAGTTTGTTGAACATTTCAAAAAACAAGGGGGGGGGGGCACGAACTATTATGTGTATGTATTAGATGCATTTAAAGTTTTCGAGTCAAATCCAAATTCACGCGTAACTTGAAAAAATAATTATGATTTTATTTTAACTTTAGATAAGAAACAAATAATCACTTTTAATCTGTGTGATGCGGAAAAATATGGTTGACATTATGCTTCATATTCATTTAAATCATGAAAACAAAAAAAGCCTAAGAAAATGTTTGATGTCAATGTTGTACAAACATTTCATTGAAAGGATGAAACAAGAGAAAGATACAGTAAAAATCTTCTTGATTTTCTTGAAAAAAACGGGTGCTCATATTATATAAAAAATTCATATAGTTATAAAAAAAGTTATAAAATTAATTTTAAAAAATCAAATGGAAAGAATGAATGAAATTTAAACGATAGAAAAATTGAGAGAAATTTATCTAAAATTAATGGTACAGTATTGAATCTTGAATACAGCAATTATGTAACTGTTAAAAATTTCTTACCCGTCCAACACAATAAAAAAATGATCACTAACGCTGATTCAATTAAACTAGAACCTTGATACAACCCAAAATGAGCGAGAGTGGTTGATTATGATAATCTAACTCAAGAAGATATTGATTTCATCAAAGATGACACAATTAAACCAAACTATAGTAAAGCAGATAGATATTGTTATTCTGGAGACGCTTGAAGTAAGAAGATCTTAAAAATTATTAAAGAAAATAATTAGTGTAATTTAACTTTAAACATTTTATCTAAACCTTTTTCAACTCTTACATCTCACTTAGTATTGTGGATTAATAGTAATATTACACCAGACATAGAGTAAGTAATAAGTACATCAGCAATATTGTGTTGGTGTAATCCTAAAGTAGAAGTAGAGATTGTTAATCCAAGAACAACCATGATTATGCTCAATCATCATTTCTTACCAAAGTGTAAACCGTAGAACACTAATAAACTAGCTCAGAAGTTGTGGAAGGAAGGAGAAGACCCTCAAATGTTTCTTGGATCATTAGCTAATTCAAAAAGGTTGTTATAGAATAAATCTCCCTCTTTTAATAGATGATAGTGAAGGTTGTTTTCTTTATAGATGCCACCAAAAGCAATACCATTTGCAGGGTTTATTTGTGGACCATTTACGTAAGCGGAATAATCAGGTGTACCTTTAAGCGTCATAAACTCAGCTGGACTGCAAGTTGTTGGGATTACTGTATATAAGAAGAAACTAAACATATAAATAGCAAATGAAACAGCAATATATCTATAATAAGCTTTTTTGCCAGAGTTTAAATAAACTAAAGCAGGAAGTACAACAAATCAAACAAATGGTCAAACAATATAGAATGGGAATAATCAACTAATTCACGGGAACAATGCATCAAAAGGTAATTGTAAGTTTAATGTATAATTTGGATTGATTGTATCAAACATTTTACCAGCTCACGTAGCAACATAGAAATATGAAAGTGTTTCAATACCAAAGATAATACCATTAGTGATCAATAATTGTAAAAGTAATTTTCAATTAAATTTATGCTTTTTATCAAATCAAATAAACTTATCTAAATTTTTATTTTCAATAAGTTTATGTTGCATGTGTTATTTACTTACGATTTCTACTCTTTTCTTACCAGCACCAAATTTAGAGAATTTAACAACACCATTTGTTAAAGCGAATAATGTATGATCTTTACCTTGTCCTACGTTTTTACCAGGTCAAATTTTGTTTCCCCTTTGACGGAAAATAATCATGCCTGCTTTTGCTGATTGTCCATCAGACATTTTACATCCTAAGAATTTGGGATTACTATCTCTACCGTTCTTTGTTGATCCTGTACCTTTTTTACTAGCCATAGTATTATTATATATAATTTTATGTATATGAAAAAATATTTGATTGGTGTATCGGGAGGACCAGATTCAATGTGCCTACTTGATATGTACCGTAAAGAAGTCAAAATGGTTTGTCATGTTAACTATAACAAGCGTAAAACAGCTAAAAGGGATGAGGAAATTGTTAAAGAATATTGTAAGAAATACAATATAAAGTTAAGTGTGTTAAGTGTATCTAGAAAAATGTATGCAAAGTATATGAAGGTGGAAAATAACTTCCAAAGTATTGCAAGAAAGATTAGATATGATTTCTTTGTGGAATGTGCTAAAAAACAAGAAGTAAACACTGTTTTGATCGCACACAATTATGATGATTTTATTGAGACTGCTTATATGTCTATGAAAAAGGAATCAAAAAACTTACTTTATGGAATAAAGAAACGTAGTAAATATAAAACTATTTACATCTCACGTCCTTTGTTATTTAAACGTAAAAGTTCTTTATTAAAATATTGTATTGATAATAAAATTAACTTTGGTATTGATGAAACAAATTTAGAAGATGGTTATGAAAGAAATAGAGTTAGAAAAGAGTTGGCTAAAATGAGTAAAGAAGAGTTTAAGGTTTTAGTTGAAAAAATCAAAACATACAACTTAAACAACTTAAAATTACAAAACGAAGTAAATGTTGAGTATGCTAAATGAAAAAAACAAAAATATTTAGATAGTTACTTCGCTCAAACAAATGAAAAACTCCGTTATTATTTAATTTACAATTGATTAAGTGAAAATGATGTAACTAATATTTCTAGTTCAAAAATAGAAGGTGTAGAAGAATTTATTATTAAAGCTAAAAAAGGTAAGTCATATAGATTAAATAATGAGTTAAGTATAGTAAAGAAATAATTTCTTACTTAAAGTCAGTTTTAGTATAAATAATCGCTACTCCAAAGAATAAAGATACTGACACAGTTGTTCAAACAACAGTAGCAACGATTCTGTTAATGTATGGCGTGTTAGTAAATTCATATAAACCACCAATACCGTTATTTCCAGCATCTTGTGCTGTGTGTAATACATCACTACTTCTAACAACGGAGTGGTTTATTTTGTGTTGTCATTCAGCACCTTTAATTGTATCGTAGTTTCCATCATATGATGAAATATTTCAAGAACCAGGGATAGTTTTCTCAAACAATACCATACTAGAACTATCAGCGTCACATAAATCGTTAATTCAATTGAACAAAAAATTTCGATCTGAGGTAATGTAGTTAGTAACACATGTTAAAGGGTCATCTCATTTGAAATAACCTGGTTGACTCGGATCTGGTTGAGTATCATTAGTCTTATCTAAGAAGTAGTGTTTGTTATTTACTCCGTCAATAAAAATTTCACTCGCTCTTTTAGCGACAATGTTTTCTAATTTCATTCATGCCTGACTATATATTAAAGGCATGTTATTTCTATTTACATCTCAAGAATAAGGTCCTAACGCTTTAATTAAGAAATAGGGAACGTTATATGATATAGCAGGAGCCGTTCCAGTAACAACAGGTTGGTTAAATAAATCTTTATCGTTTAAATGTCGTTCTACAATAGCAATATCTTTATCTGGATTTACATGAAGAGGAGTAACACTTGGTGAAGTTTGAGTTTCAAAGTCAGTAATATTTAAACTAGGATCGTAAGATTCTCAATAAGTACCACCATTTTCATAATCACCTTGTGCTAATAATCTATTAAACATTTGTGGATAATAAGAACCAGCGTTGTTAGAATTGTGTTTTAAAAAACCAATTTGTTTATTTCCGGCAGGATAAAATTGGTCAATAATTCCACTATTAATCGGCATTTCTGTTGGTGTATAATCTCATAAGTACTTATCGACTATATAGTTAACGAAATTAGGGTCATTAATATCATTCATATTGCTTCAACCAATTTTTTGCGTTAAAGTTCAATCAGAATTTTTATACAAGTATGCATAAGCATCATTTGAACTCACCAAACTTTGAATTAAGTAGTTTTGTGGATCTAAACTGTTGATAGTGTATGATAATTGTCTTACTCCGTCGTGTGTAACTACCATATCAGGAAGAATAAATGTAGGTGTGTATGTTCTAGCGTTAATCGCATCTTCTCAGTTACTGTTTGGGTTTACTTTATATTTTGTTTCATCATCGAAACAATAAGGAGTAAGGTTTGCGTTATTACCGATATTCAAATCAAAAGCAGATTCAATTTGAGCAGCGAAGTCTAAAGAAGTGGTAATACCCATAGTATCGTGTGCTTCACCTTCTTTTAAATAGTCAAGTGATGTTTTACTATCTCCATCAGATAAATCTTCTACAGTAACGAATCCACGTTTGTTACCTTGACTATCATATTGCACAAAAGAGTTGGTATTTAATCCATATGTACTATTGATGTAATCGACAGGTGCACTAGAAATAATTGGCATAATCATGTGAGCAACGTTTAAGATAATAGAGATACCAATACTGAATGAGATGATAGCAACCTTTTCAGCGAATACACTTATTAAAATAGAAATAGCACCAAATAATATAGCAATCAATAAGGTACCTAGTATTACTAACGAAGCACTAACTCATACATTATCAGCCGTATCATTAAACGGATATAAAGAACCAAAATAGATGATAAAGCTCGAAAATATAGATAACATCAAACAGAATGAAACAAATACAATAAATTTACTAAGCATAATTTTTCTTCTACTAATTGGTTTAGAAATTGTAATTAACTCTGTACCATCATCAATCGGATCTCTAAATATAGCTACAGCCAATACAGAACAAAAACAAGCTACAATAATAATTGCACTTGGTTTAATATCTAAAATTTGGTTGTTTCAAATAAACATGTAGTCGTATTTAAAGATTGGCGGAATAATAATTACACAGAATGCTAAAAACATTCAGTAAATACACGCAGTAATTCAGATTGTTTTTTTCTTAAAAAGGGTAACGTATAAAAAGGATAGATAGTTTTTCATTAATTCATTGTATCAACCGAACCTTTAACAACCAAACGGTTATATACATCTTGTAAAGTATATTTATATAAAACTAATTGGTTGAAGAATATTTTCTTTTTAAATAGAAGTCCTTCAATTTCTTGTAATTTAGCTTCATTAACAAAGCTAACGTTAAAAGTACCATCTAAGTTCTTTGTGTGTTTAATTTTCTTACTTTTTAATATTTTAATGAATTGTTCGTCATTAGTTGTTTTACAAATTCATTCTTTTTTAGCGAATAGTTTATTTAGTTCTTGTTTTGTTCCACTAAATACAATCTTACCACCATCAAGAATTGTAGCAGAGTCAGCATATTTATCAATTTCAGCTAAAATGTGGGAAGAAATTAAAACAGCTTTACCTAGTTGTTTAAGTTTCAATAACATGTTGAAGAATTCACTACGAGCTTTTGGGTCTAAGTTAGCAGCAGGTTCATCCATGATTAATAAATCAGGGTTGTGGATTAATGCTTGAGAAAGTAAGATTTTCTTCTTTTGACCAGAACTGAATGTGTTAGGAGATTTGTTTTTAACATTTCACATATTTTGATCTTTAAGATTCTTCTTAGCGACTTCTTTTGCGTCTTTAGAACTTAATCCAGAAAGTTTACCCATTCATTGTAAATATTTATATGCAGAGAATTTATCAGGGAATCTTGCATTTTCAGGAATATAACCTAATTTTAATTTTGCTTCTTCTTTGTGGTTTTTAATTCCATCAATTAATACAGTACCACATCAGTTAGCATAGGCACCAATTAATGCTTTAATAGTTGTAGTCTTACCTGCACCGTTAGCTCCAATGAATGCATGGAACTCGCCTTTATATACATTTAATGAAATATCTTGAATCGCAGGAGACTTTCTACCGGGATATTGTTTTGTTAGATTCTTAACAAAAAGAAGAGGTTTAGTCTTCATCTTTGCATAAGCATCCATATCTTTTTTTAAGAATTTAATATTTTTCATAATTATTTGAAGTCCTTTCTGTAGTATGTTAAAAACATCGCTATACCTAAAATTATAGATATAAATACTCAATCTAGGTAATAATAGTATGAATTTACGATAGGAGTAACTGTATAGTTAAAGTTCAATCTTTCGTATTGAATGAATAAATTTTGTTGACTTGTAATCAATGAACCAAAGTATCTTCTACTTAATTGAGCAGGGTTGTAATCTGAATCAGCTGGAGTTACCGGATCGGTTGAATTTAAAGTAGCATACTCATATCCGTGAGATTCTTTTGCACAACAATAGTTTTGTAATAATCATCTAGCAACACTTAGGTTGCCACCATTTTCTATTGTATAACCGAAATATGGGTTTGTAGTAAACATTCCAGCTAAAGAACCGCTAGGATGTTGGGCATAATAGTTTGCAAAATTCGTAGAATAACCGTCAGCAGCACTACTAGTTTGGTTATAATAAGGCATAATTATTGTGCCCATGCTATACATATCTTCAGAATCGCTTGGATTAGTCGCTCCAGTTCTATCTACAGGGAAAAGGAATGGGTGAGTTAAAATATCGGAGTTTATATCACGAATATTTCAAGTACTAGTTTGATCTGTAAATCTCGGAGTATCATAAATTAATTTATAAAATAAATAAAACTTAAACTTTAATACTTCATTGAGTAATGTGTTGGGGTTACCATTTACAATTGTATTAATGTGAGGTGATTTTAATAGTAAGTAGTGAATGTAATCGTATAAATTGTGAATAACAATGTGATCACTGTATGGAGTAAATTCAGTGATTGCACCATTTTGTCGTATAGGTTGGTATTCAAATCAAGTAGATCAAGGATTTGAAGCGTCAAAAGAAGGGGTTGGGGGAGGAAGATGCGTTCAGTTGTAATCTAACGAACTCGCATCCGCAGGAACATCGTATCCATTTCATGTAGCAGCACTACTTTTAACTAAATATGCATTGGGTCTAACACTGTTGTCGAATATAGTTTGGATAATATCATCAAAATCAGCTTGTTCATTAGCACTTGGAAGGAGTTGATGTTCATTAAATGTTTTTCTATATGAATTATTTCTTGAGTTTTTGAAATTACCTTCAGCGATATTAAAACTGTCAACAGAATCACCAGTGAATTGTGATAAGTCAATACCCATTTCATATTTACTACCATTACCCAAAGTAATAATTGTTTGGTTAGCAATGTTTTGAGCAATATATGTGTTATAACCCCCACCTCATCACCCCGTTCCAGAAACAAAGAATAAAGGAGGAATGTATTCGTCGTTATCTAAAATATTGTTTTCAATATCATATTTGAATGTTTGACTTCTACTTCCAAAGTCGCTTGCGGAAGTTTTAGCGGTTTCTTTTTCTAAACCAAAAGCATTATTCATAGCTGTAAATTGTTGCATGAAATCAAATTGGTTGGCAATTTTATTTTTAGATCTTTCGTTAGCACTTCTTCAAACATTTTTCTCATCATCGACATTAAATAATTGATGGTTTTTCGTCCCTATATCAACATATATATTGTGTTGATCGATAGCTGGATTGTTTAATGCTGCATAGGGGTTATTTGCATATTCATGAGTACTTATTTTCGGCGTTCCAAAATAATTTGAATAATTAGCGTTAATGATAGAGCCGGAGTTTTCAAGAACAAATTTTCCGTCAACTCCGGGAGTACCTTGATATCCTAATGTTCTATTAGAACTAATGGTAAAGTTTTTATCGTTAGTCAATTGTTGAGTAGGAGAATAGATCACAATTGAGTTGCAAATTGAGAAGATTGAGAATACAGTAACTAAAATTACGTTGATCAAACAAGTTCAAACTTTGTTTAGATACATACTTGCAAAACAAGCGATAAAACCAAAGAATAGGAATAATACAACTGAACTTATATATACGGATAAAGATAATCATAAAAAATCAGAAAGATTAACTACATGAGTAACATAAGCTAAAGATGAACAAAGAATTGTGAAAATAGAGAAAGTAAAAACAATTGTTAAGAATACCATTAGTTTACAAAAACATTGTTTAATTCTTGTCATTGGTTTAGAACACAATAAAAGTTCAGTACCATCATCGATATCAGTTTTATAAATTTCAATTGCTACAATTGCAATAAATAAAGCACCAATGTACATCAAAAACATTTCACCGCTCATTAAACTATTATTTCATAAAAGTGTATATGAACGATTTAAAGATAAAGGAACAATAACTAAGAACAATAAAATGAAGAGAATATAAGCACTTCCTAAGATTCAAAAATTTTTCTTTTTTATAACTTTAAGTAAAGAGAACTGGTAATTGTGTAAAAAAAGGTTCTTCATAAGATATATTATATCTTATCTTTCTTAGATTTCTTAATGTTTTCTTGGATCAATCTTTGTTTAATTTTCTTCTCAATAAATTCGTGTTTTATTTTCTGTTTTATTTTATGAATTTGAGCTCTAATTTTTTTCTTATAACCAGGCTTAACTTTCTGTGAATTTGTGTTAATTATTTGTTTAATTCTATCGTTAGTTGATTTATCAAAATAATGCTTTTTTGCAAGCTTTAATTTAAGCTCTTTATTGATCATTTGTCCATCTTTCAATAAGTAGTAGTGGAAGTTAATATTTTTCTTTTGTAAATGAGAAATATTGTTATCGATTCCCTTACGGTAAACGATGAAAGCTGAACCGGTATCTTTATATCTTCCAACCCGACCAATTCTATGCATATATCAGATGTCTTCTTGTGGTAATCCATAGGAGATAACTACATCTGCACCAACGATATCAATTCCCCGACTCGCGATATCAGTAGCAACTAAGTATTGGTATTTATTAGCGTTAATATCGTTAAAGATGTGTTTTCTTTGTCTTGTAGATAAATTCTTATGCAATAATGCGGTATTGGTATATTTGTTTCTTAACATAAATTGATAGATTTCATCTGCCTCATTTTTAGTGTTCGCAAAGATGATACAAAAGTATGGGTTGATGTTTTTTAATAAAAGTTGTAGTGTTCTCATCGCATCAGAATTATCATTTGTATACACGATGTTATGTACAACTTGTTGGTTAGATCAAATGTTTTTGTTAGTAGCTACAACTTTTGTATCTTTAAAATGTTTACTAAATCTGTTAGCTAATGATTCGTGGGTTGTTGCACTACAAGCAATCTTTTGTAAATCTTTATTATCAATAAAATTTAATATCTCATCAATTTGTTTGGCAAACCCTTGATCCATCAATATATCAACTTCGTCTAAAGCAATCATTTTTACATTTCTATTGATAACTTTTTCATTTAGTAAATCATAGATTCTTACAGTTGTTCCTACAATAATTTGGGGTGGGTTATTTTTAATAGATTGTTTTTGTTGTTCGATATTACTGTTGCCTAAAATTAAAGCTGCTCTTAACTGCGGTTCATTATTTTTAAACTCTAAAATTTTAGAATAAACTTGTCTTGCTAATTCTTTTGTGGGAAGAATAATTAACGCTTGAGTTTTACTAGAAAAATCAATGTTATTTAATAAAGGAATTAAATAACACAATGTCTTTCCACTACCTGTTTGACTTGTAATAATTACACTTTTGCGTTTAAGAGTTAACGGTAAAGATTCTTCTTGAATTTTAGTTAATTCTTTAATTTTAGAATCCTCTAAAGTTTTCTTAATAAAATATTTTATATTTAATTGACTGAAATACATGTTAAGTAAATTATAAGTTAATACATAGTATTAGAAAATAGAATTTTAGTTTTATTTTTTCTTCGAGTTATAGTCCTTCCCATATAACTCAACTATATTTTAATTTTCTATATACTATGTATATAGGCTTTAAAAAATAACCATTTTATCCCACCGTTTTGCAACATTACTTATAATTTTAGATATGAGAAGTACAGCAAAAGGTTTTTTTCTAGTAACATTAATTCTTTCTTGTTTCGTTATTATTCCGTTAGCTTGAACAATTCCTATGTACATAAGATATGGTAAAGCAGTTAATGATAAGCAACCACATATTGCATTGGGTGTATGTTCAATTATCTTTACAGGTATATTCGGAGTTGTTGCTGGTATTTTAATCCTTTGTGATCCTAAAGGTAAGAAATAATATAAGTTATAATTTCTTATAGAAATAACTTATGTTAGAATTACTTACCATCAAAAATAAAACACATGCAGTTATTTTAATAAATAATTCATTAACAAATGTAAATAAATATATTAATCAATATATTTTATCAATCATAGGTAAAAATATAGACTTAAACAAATACCGTGATTTGATTTGATTTGATAATACAAGCGAAGGAGTAAAGAAACAAGATATTGAAAATATTATTGCTACATTCTCTTATTCAGCTAAAGAAGCATTCAATAAAAGATTCTATGTGATTAAAAACATTGAACACGTGAACATACAATCTCTTAACTCATTACTTAAATTCTTAGAAGAACCGCATGATAATATATACGCAATATTCACATGTAATAATATCTCTAATGTATTACCTACAATTAAGAGTAGATGTCAAACATACCCCATCCCCAAACTTTATGGAATTGAGAAAAACTACAATCCGGTAGAATTGAGTGTTTACAATGATTATGATATGCTCATTAAAGATGATACAAGCGGCTTATTTAAAGAGTTAAGTGAATTTGTGAATAAACTATTAGCTAACAATAAAATCGGTCAAATTAAGGCTTTGAGTGAACAATTTAAGAAAATGGACTATTATGATATTGCGATAGTTATTAAAATTGTTTTCTATTTTAAAAAGAAAGAAGTGCTATTAAAAATGTTGGATACTTTGTATCTTAATCCAAATAAGATATTGTTATTCAACCAAATTCTAAATAGTCTAAATTAGAGTTAGTATAATTTTAGATATGATTGACAAATCAATTTTTAACATTAATTATGCTAATAAAAAAATACTATTAAGAATCGATATTTCTTGTCCTATTTATGATAATAAAATTATTGATGAATACCGTTTACATTTGAACTTACCATTCATCCAATTATTACTTGAAAATGGTTGTTCATTAATAATTTTAAGTAACAACAATGATAATTCATTGGAATTAGTTAGTAAAAAATTACAAGAACTATTACCACAATACCCAGTTAACTTCATAAATGAAAATAGTACAGAAGTTGTAAGTGAAAAGTGTGTTAACCTTAATAATGAAATATTAGTTTTAGAAAATGTAGAGTTTAATAAAGATGATTTAGTAATTAAAGAAGGGGTGGTTAAATTTTGATCTTCACTTTGTGACTATTATGTATTTGATGCATTAAATCAAGCAGATAAGAAAATCAACTCCATTTATGGGATGATGAAATATTATCCAGATAAATGTTTTTATGGCCAATTAATTAGTGAAGAGTTTAATAGCATAGATAAGATCCTTACTAACAGTACTCGTTTTAATTTTATTATTGGTGGGACCAAATTGGTAAACAAAGTTAATATCATTAACAAGTATTCAAATAAGATTCACAAACTAATTGTTGGCGGTGCTTTATCATTTGAGTTTTTAAAAGCTAACAGTTATGATATTGGTCGTTCATATATAGATAATCGAGATACATATGATGTAATGAATGTTACACGAACTTCTAAGAATAAAATAGTACTACCTAAAGATTTTGTATGTGTGCGAGATTTGAATGACGAAGAGACTAATACAATAAGTATTTATGAAGGTTTAAAAGAAAATATTGGTTGTGATATTGGAGAAGAAACAATTAGATTATTTAAAGAATCATTGGTAGGAGTTAATAATGTTGTATTCTTTAGTGCTTTAGGAATGTTTGAATTAAATAAATTCGCTAAAGGTACTGTAGCAATGCTAGATTTCTTAAAAGAACTAACTAGACAAGGTGTAAATACATACATCATGAGTCCTGATCTAATTATGTGTGCAAAAGCAAATGGTTTTAAGAAATCAGACTTCACTTGTTTTAGTGATGCCGGGAATAATATTACAAATATATTGCAAGGTACTCAACTCCCTGGCTTACTATTGATATAATTAATATATGGCTATCAACTTACAATTAGTTAAACAATTAAGAGAAATGACACAATGTGGCGTTAGTGATGCTGTTAAAGCATTAGATGAAAGCGGCCAAGATTTAGATAAAGCTGTTCAATGATTAAGAGAAAAGGGAATTGCTAAAGCAGCTAAAAAAGCTGGAGCTATTGCTACTGAAGGTGTTGCTAAAGTTATTATTAAAGATAACGTTGCTGTTATTTATGAAGTTAACTGTCAAACAGACTTCGTAGGAGCTAATGAAGCTTTCTTAGGATTAGTTGATGATATCGGTTTAACTCTTTTAGAATCTGGTGAAAATGATATTGAAAAAGCTGTTGAATTAAAATTATCTACAGGCGAAACTATTACACAAGCTTGTACTGAACTTACAGTTAAGATTGGTGAAAAGATCGCTTTAAGAAGATACCAAATCATTGGTAAAGATGATTCTCAAATGTTCTCTTTCTACCAACACACAAACAGAAAAATTGCTGTATTATTAACTCTTAATAAACATGTTGATGAAGTTGTTGCTAAAGATATTGCTATGCACGCTGCTGCTATGAACCCTAAATACTTAAGTGCTCAACACGTTGAACAAGAATGATTAAATAATGAAGTTAAGATTATTAAAGAACAAATGAACGCTGATCCTAAATTTGCAGCTATGTTAAAAGATCCTAGTATGGAAGGCAGAATCAATGGTATCGTTAACGGTAAGATTAATAAATTATTAAGTGAAGTAACTTTAGAAGCTCAAGCTTTCGTTAAAGATTCATCTAAAACAGTTAAGCAACACATTAACGCTCATGATGCAGAATTAATTAAATACGTACGTTACCAAGTTGGTGAAGGTGTAGAAAAAGTTGTTGTGGATTTTGCTAGTGAAGTTGCTGCTCAAATGAAAAATAATGGTAATAATTAAAATTATCATCAATGAAATTAATTAAAAGTGGATATGTTTGTATAAGTGGCAAACCCAATGTTGGTAAATCAACATTGATTAATACTATTCTTAAAAGAAAAGTAGCAATCACATCTTATAAACCACAAACTACAAGAAACCAAATCAAAGCTTTATACAATGATGAATCATCATCTATTATGTTTATTGATACCCCTGGATATCATAAGAGTAGGAATAAATTAGATGATAAACTTAATTCAGAAATTAAGGGTGGATATAAACAAGCAAATGTAGTACTTGTACTAGTAGATCCAACAAGAGATTTAGATGAAGAAGATTTCACGGTATTTAAAATGGTCAAAGACTTTAATATCGAGAATATTATTTTAGTTATTACTAAAAGTGATATCGGAAAGAAAGTAATTGATAAATTCGTTGATCAAGTTAAAGAAAAACTAACTTTCAACGACTACATTTATATTTCTTCTTTGAAGAATAATAACGTAGAAGAGTTATTAAAGAAAATCAAAACATACTTGCCTAATGCTACTCAATCTATGGAGGATATAGTTGACGATGATAATTTCGTTATTAGCGAATTAGTTAGAGAACAAGTTATTTTCAACACTAAGAAGGAAGTTCCTTATTCAACTTTAGTTTATGTAGAAAACAAAAAGTTTGAAAAAGACTTATTTGAAATCAATGCAGTAATTGTAGTAGAGAAAGAATCACAAAAACCAATTATTATTGGTAAGGGTGGACAAATGATTAAAAAGATTGGTACACAAGCTAGAAAAGAACTTTTAAAGATTTATGATTGTCGAATTAACTTAAAGTTATTTGTGAAAGTAGAAAAAGATTGAAGAAACCGTGATAACCAAAACTTTAATTAATTTTTAAGTTTAGTAATTTCTTCTTCCAAGTATACTTCCATCTTATCTAATGTAGAAATTTCATCATTAGAATTCTTAAGTTCTTTATTGATTTCTGCTTTTCTTAATTCAATGGCATTAGCTTCGCTATCATTCTTTTGCAAGAAATCAGTAACAATCGTTAATTTATTTTTATAAAACTTTAATGCACCAGTACCAATTGCATAAATTGAATCTTTGTTTTCACCAATGTTAATATTTATATTAGATATTCTGATAGAACTAATAAAAGGTTCGTGGTTAGCTAACAAAGTTATAAACCCACTACTTGTCTTTACAGTGACGTTGAATACGTTAGTATTAATTTGCACACCTTTGGGTGTTAATATTTCTAAAGCAAATTGTTTATCCATTTTTCTTTCTTAAGATTACTTCATCAATTGTTCCAGCATATTTAAATAAAGACTCAGGTACATCATCCAATTCTCCGTCAATAATCTTTTTAAATCCAGAAATAGTATCTTTAAGAGATACATATACTCCAGGAATACCAGAGAACTTCTCGGCTACTGAGAATGGTTGGGATAAGAAGTTTCTAATCTTTCTTGCACGGTTAACAATCTTTTTATCTTCATCATTTAATTCTTCAACGCCAAGAATAGCAATTACATCTTGTAATTCTTCATACTTCTCTAGAATAGCTTTTACTTTAGTAGCAACAATATAGTGATCGATACCAACAATAGTTGGGTCTAAAGAAGTTGAAGAACTTTCGATAACGTTAATAGCTGGAAAAATACCCAAAGCAGCAATCTTACGGTCAAGAACTGTTTTAGCATCTAAGTGTGTGAAGGCAGCACTAGGAGCAGGATCGGTTAAATCATCCGCAGGAACATAAATCGCTTGTACAGATGTAATAGAACCGTTACGTGTAGAAGTAATACGTTCTTGTAACTCACCCATTTCACTAGCCAATGTTGGTTGATATCCAGATTCAGATGGAGCACGACCTAAAAGAGCTGAAACTTCACTACCAGCTTGGGTAAATCTAAAGATGTTATCAATGAATAATAAAACATCTTGTTTCTTTTCATCTCTAAAATATTCAGCCATAGTTAATCCACTTAACGCAACACGCATTCTTACTCCCGGTGTCTCATTCATTTGTCCAAATACAAGTGCAGTCTTGTCCAATACACCTGATGCTTGCATTTCTCTATATAAGTCATTACCCTCACGTGAACGCTCTCCTACACCCGTAAATACACTTATACCTTTGTGCTTCTCCGCAATATTATGAATCATTTCTTGAACTAATACGGTTTTTCCAACACCTGCTCCACCAAACAAGCCGATCTTGCCACCTTTTATGTATGGGATGAGTAAATCTATTGCCTTGATGCCTGTTTCGAGAATTTGAGCCTCTGTGGCTTGTTGAATAAGGGTTGGGGGAGTTCTGTGGATTGGTAATTTAGGAGAATCGGCATATTTGAATGGTTTTTCGTCCAGTACTTCTCCAACACAGTTAAATATTCTTCCTAATACATTATTTCCTACAGGAACAGTAATAGGAGAGTTAGTTTGAATAACCTTTTGTCCTCTATACAAACCATCGGTTTGACCTAAAGCGATACATTTAACTTGTTCATCACCAATCATTTGACTTACCTCTAATACGAGATTATTGTCTTCTACATATAACGCGTCATTAATCTTAGGAAGCTTATTGTGAGAGAACTTAACAGTAATAACCGTACCAATAATTTCACTTATTATTCCATAATCATTTATTTTTTTAGTAACCTTCTTTTTCATATTAACGCGCCAATTCTTGGGTGATTTTCTCCCTTCTTTTTTTATTATAAATATTTTTCAAATCATAGATTGTATCGTCAATGTTACTACTTGCTTGTGTCATTGCGTTCTTACGAGATATGTGTTCGCATAGCTTTGCTTCTAATACACACGCATATATGACACTCTCTACATATAAGTTGATCACATCACGTAATACATGTTTTTTGTTTGTATCAAAATTGAAATTAGTTTTTTCATAGTAACCTTCAAAAGCAGCTTTATCAAAAGGTAATACTTCACTAACTTGGGGTACTATTTTATTTTTAATAAACTTACTATAAATCACATTTACCTTGCCAATCTTTTTATTAACAAAAAGTCTAGCAACCATATCACTAACATACTTTATGTTAAAGAATTCAAATGTTTTATCATTAATCTCAATATGTTTAATTACATTGTTGTTCTTTTTATTTATAAAGTATTTAGATCCTTTATCTCCAAACACAATTACTTTATCGGTTTTAGCAATATTCTTAACAGCTAGTTTTAATACATTCGTGTTATATGCTCCAGCCATGCCCATTGTACTTGTGAATACGACATATAGGTTTGTTGGGATATCATTATTTTGTTCTTCATTTATCAAGTGAGGGATGATGTTTAAGAATTCTTTTTGAAATTCAGAGTTTAATAAAAAGTTATTTTTAGCTTTGTTAATTTTACTAATCGCAATGATTTTCATTGTGTTAGCAATTTTAGAAATTTTTTTAATAGAATTGATTTTCTTTTTAATAGTAAATAATGTACTCATTATTTTTTATCTCCCTTTTTATCTTTAAACTCTTTTTCAAACTTAGCTTGCAAGTCTTCATCTAATTTAATATTAGCGTTGTATTTCTTAATAAAGTTTAAGCAAACAGTTCTTAGAGAACTTATTTCGTTAGGAGTTAATTCTTTATCTGCACTAATGTTTTTATAAACTTTATCAGTAGAGATGTATGATAAGAATTTATATTTAAATTCAACGATGCTATCTAAACTAATATATCTAATTAATTCGTTTGAGATTAAGAACAAGATCATTAATTGGTTCTTTCAAGAAACTGGAGAAGCATTGTTTTGTTTTATTACTTCTAGTATGTGTTTACCAATATCAATAATTTCCAACGTTGAATCATCCAACTCATTTCCAAATTGTGCGAATGATGCTACTTCGTAGTATTCACTTAAATCGATTTTGATTGATTTAGATAATTGTTTAATTGGTTTATATTGAGCAGTTGAACCAATACGGCTTACAGAAAGTCCAACATCAATAGCTGGTCTTTGACCAATGTTAAATAAGTTTGTTTGTAAGAATAATTGACCATCAGTAATAGAAATAATGTTTGTAGGAATATATGTAGAGATATCTCCGTTTTGGGTTTCTACTATAGGCAGAGCAGTAATTGTTCCTCCTCCATACTTCTTATTTAGTTTACATGCACGCTCTAATAATCTTGAGTGTAAGTAGAATACATCACCTGGATAAGCCTCACGTCCACTCGGTCTGTGTAATAATAATGACATTGTACGGTATGACATAGCATGTTTAGTTAGATCATCAAATACGATCAATACATCTTCGCCTTTGCTCGCTCATTCTTCAGCAATAGCCATTCCAGAATATGGAGCAATATAAGCGATACCACTTAAGTCACTAGCTGATGCAACAACTACAGTTGTATATTTCATCGCTCCGTTAATTTCTAAATTTGTAATAATTTTAGCTAAAGAAGAATTCTTTTGTCCAATAGAAACATAAACACATTTAACGTTTTTACCTTTTTGGTTTAGAATAGCATCAATTGCAATTGTTGTTTTTCCTGTTTGTCTATCTCCAATAATTAATTCTCTTTGACCTTTTCCAATAGGAAACATAGCATCAATTACTAGAATTCCTGTTTCAATTGGTTGGTTAACTGATTCACGAGTCATAACACCAGGAGCAATTTTTTCTACAGGCATATGTTTAGTTGTTTTAATATTTTTCTTATCATCCAAAGGATTTCCTAAAGGATCGATAACTCTACCCAATAAACTATCACCAACAGGAACTGAAGCAACAGTTTTAGTTCTTTTAACTGGACTATTTTCTTTTATATTTGCATACTCGCCTAATAAAATAATACCCACGCTACTTGTTTCTAAGTTTAAAATAATTCCACTTGTACCATTTTCGAATTTAACAATTTCATTAAGCATAGCATTTTCTAAACCACTAACAATAGCTACACCATCGTTAATAGAAATAACTTTACCTTCTTCAGTGAAATTAACATCTTTCTTATAAGAAGAGATCTTCGCTTTTAAAAAGCTTGTAAATTCATTTATATTAGACATTATCACCTCCTACCATACCTTTAAACATGTTTTCAATATTGTTGTTGATACTTTTATCAATATTGAAGTCATCTCCTTTAATTATAAATCCACCGATCAATTCTTTATCAACAACCACTTTATAATTTACTTTTTTATTTATATAACTAGAAACTTTTTTAACAATTTTATTAACGGTAGAAGTTTTTAATTCAAATGCGGTATAAATAGTGATATTCTTTTGTTCTAATTTATTAGCAGCATCAATTACGAATTGTTCAAGTACTTTTATAAATAGGTCGCTATTTCTAAAATCAACTACTGTTCAGAATATATATTGGTATTCTTCTAAACCGGTTTTTTTGCATATTTGTGTTAATAGTTTTTTCTTATTATTGTTGGAAATAGAAAGGTTAGAGATGAATTTTAAAAATTCAGCTTCGTTCAAAGCACTAATTAGTTTTTTAACTTTATTCATATTGGTTGCTAAAGCACTGGGTTTAGTTTGTTCAACCATTAAGTTAGAGTAATCGTGGATGATATTCATTATTTGTTCCCCTCCTTTTCAAAGTTCTTAATAAAATTATTAATAATCTTTTCGTTATCTTTTTTATTTATGTTTCTCTTGAGGATTTCTTTAGAAGCAAACATCGCGATATCACTAATCTTTTTATTATTCGTTTGGTTTAATTCGGTAACCAATTGTTTAGCTTCCTCATTTGCATTTTTATGAATTGTGGAAGCATCAGCTTTAGCTTTATTGATAATTTCGTCATATTTATAGTTGATTTCCATGTTACCATTATCAATAATCTTTTGTGCTTCTTCATAAGCTTCCATTCTTTTATTTTCTGCTTCAATTAATCTTTGGAATGATTCTTTCTTTGCATTTTCTGCATCAACTAATGTCTTTTCAATATATTCCCTGCGTTTATCAATTGAGTTTTTGGTTGGAGTTCATACTAATCATATAGATAGAATAATAAGTAATATAGTAGAGAATAGGTGTACGCAGATAACGATAATGTTAGGCATTAAATAGTCGGTAATATCTACATTCATTTCACAACTAGTTAACACAAAAAGCAAGTTGCACGCAATAATTACAATACTTAGGATAAGTACTGATATTCTTATTTTGTTGTTTTTAATCATTTCATTTACCGAACAAATATTAATAATAAAGCAATGATTAAACCGTAAATACCACTAGTTTCACTAATTGCACAACCAATGATCATCATTGTTCTGATTTTGTTTTCAGCTTCAGGGTTTCTTCCAACAGCTTCACAAGCTTTACTAGCAGCAATACCTTCACCAATACCACAACCCATAGCACCTAACATACAAATACCTGCACCAATGTATGCACCAAAGTCGCTACTAGAATCACTAACTGTTCTAACTGTTTCGTCTAATACTTTTACAAAATTCTCAATCATTATTTTCTCTCCTTTAAAATTCTTTTAATTTCGTGTTTTTGTTTTCTATCTAATTTAGTAAATTTTAATTTATATTCTAAATCTTCATTTGATAGAGATTCAAAGCTAACGTTGCTTTCGTTAATGTCATCTACGTTAATGTTTTCAGTTGGTTCCACTTTAATTCTATCTAACTCTTGTGTTTGCATGTTAATGTATTTAAATGTTTTATTATTCTTTTTAGTAGCCATACTATATATATTATATGAGTAAAATTTATTTTTTAAGTAAATTTTCTATATACAATGCTCGATCGATTGATTCATCTTTTCTAAAGATAATGTTGGGAATTTTACGAGATTCTAAATTTTCGGCCAAAGCACGTCTAAAAACTGATACAGATTCGTTTAGTGTTTCCACTACTCTATCGATTTGATCACGTTTGAAGGTATCCACATAAATGGTGGCGTTAATTTTATCTGGAGAAAGTTTAACATAAGTGAAACTTGCCATTTTAATTTCTTTGTTATAAATTTCATATTTTAAAGTATGGTTAAAGATATCCAAAATAGTATTTTGTAATCTTTCTAATCTTCTTTCTTTAATCTTATTATTTTGTATCATTTACTTTAAACGCTTCTTTAACATACTTAACAGCATTCATTCCCGCAATTGCTCCATCATTAGTAGCTGTAATAATTTGGTGGTTATCAAGTTTACTAACATCACCAATAGCATATATCCCTTCTAAATTAGTTGCTTTGTTTTCATTTACTTTAATAATATTGTTTTCAATAATTCCTAAATCACTAACAAAGTTAGTAGCTGGAACATAACCATCAATAACAAAAATAAAATCAGATTTAATTTTACTAATTTCATTATCTTTTTTAATTACTAGATCTGATACATTAAATGCATCACCTTCAATTTCATATGGAATAGCATCGGTAATTACATTGATGTTTTTATTGTTAGCAATGGCATTAGCGAATTTCTCATCAATACTTGTTTTACTAGTAACTAAATTAACTTTGCTAGCAATTGTAGACAAATAAATTGCTGAACTAAATGTTTCTTCGACATTACCATAAATGGTAGCTACTTTATTCTTTGCTAAATTACCATCGCATGTTACACAGTAACTAATACCAATACCTTGATAATCTTTTTCTCCACTAATATTTAATTTCTTATTTTCCATTCCCGTAGCGATAATTAAAGCTTTGGTGAATCAAGTATTTCCATCTTCTCCATAAATTGCTCAATATCCTAGTTTCTTTAATACATTACTTACATTACCATAAATATATTTAGCACCAGCATTAACAGCTTGTTTATAAAAGATGGTAGCTAATTCACTTCCACTAATACTTTCATATCCAGGATAGTTACTAACATTCTTTAAAGAAGCAACTTTACCACCAGGAGTAGAACGATCAATAAAACTAGTCTTCAATCCACTACGTGCTCCATATAAAGCAGCAGTTAATCCAGACGGTCCAGCACCAATGACAAATATATCAAATAAATTTTCATCATTAACAACAATAGTTTCTAAAGGCATATATAAATTATATTTATAATATCTATATGTCTAATACCAAGAAGGTATCGGTACATGCATATAAATTTAACGGTTTATTATATAGGAGTTGAGAATTTCCTACAATAATTGAAAATACCGACAAGTATATGTGTATCGATATTCGTAAAAGTAAAGTTATCTTTTGAAAGAAAACTGATCAAAAACACGTTTATAGTACTATTAAGAATCAAAGTTTTTGATATTTTCCTAAAAATGAATGGTTTAATTTCATTGTTGCTACCAAAAGTCAAAAACCATACATATACGTTAACGTATCTTCACCTTTTATTTATGAAGAAGATACAATTAAATTTATAGATTTAGATATTGATTTTAAAACATTGGATGTAACTAGTAAAGAATGAAAAAAATTAGATGAAGATGAGTTTAGTGAACACTCTATAGAATATAATTATCCTCAGGCACTCATTAATAAGATCAACGCTGTTAGTGAACAACTTCAAACAATGATTGATAACGGTTATTTTAATAAATATGCTGATGTATTAAAAGATGAAAACGAGTAAGAAGTGAAAAGAAATTTTAGATAAGCTCTTTGATCTTATCAAACATAAGAAATTCGAAGAAGCTATTAAAGTATATGAAGATGCTATTACAGGAGAATATATTCCACAAAGTGATGCAGATCTTTTAGAAAAAGTTTATAACGAAGTCAAAATCCTTAAACATGAATATGACCAAATGACTAGATATCAAAAAATGGAAAGACCAGCTTTACTTAGAGCAATTTTTATTAAAAATAAAATTGATTTAGAAGCATTATTAGAATATACTAAAAAATACAAAATTGATAAGAAGGATATTGTTTATTTTGAAAAGTTCACTTTATCGCCAGTTATTGAAAATAAAGAAAAAATATTTTTCTTAAATATTATTAGTGAAGTTGAACCAGAATTTGATATTAAAGTTTATAATAAAAATTTAAACAAATTTTTTAATTGAAAAGGATATACAAAATTATATTTTAAAGAATTAGGGAAAATCATCAATGATCGTTTAATTAAATCTCCTAGTGACTTTCCTTCTGCTGCTACAGTTCTAGGAAATATTGAGGAATATTATTTAGGGTTCTTTCCAATGATTGACCAAAAGATATTAGCTGATGATATCATTAACTACGTACATGGAATGGAAACTTCTAAAGATGGAGCCAATATTATTGTAAGAAGTATGATTAATGAAGAAATTAGTGATTAGTATTAAATAAATACTATTCAATCGATAAATAAGAACAATAAAGCAAGAACGATTGTAATTGATAATACAATAAAGAAGTTCATTAACACTTTCTTTTTAGGAGATCAGTTAACTCTGTTAAACTCTTTTCCTAAACCAAAAAATCATCTTTTAAATTTTAAACTTACCTTTTCTTTAGGTTGGTTTGGTTTAGTATTAGTTTTCATTAAGATTATTATATTAAATAATGGTTTGTTTATTACATATTTTTTACTCTAACCCAACAAATATATACCAGAGAAGTTTAAAAACCTAGTTAAAACGCAAGCAAACTGTATTTAATGAGATGTTCTATTCGGTTCTTAGGTTGTTAAGCTTGACAATGTTATCTAATTTGTTCTCAATTCTAGCATTAAATTGTCCTTGTTTAGTCATAAAATTCATTAGAATATCAGCTAATTTCTCAACTGTCGTTGACAAATCATCGACTTTCCCAGCTAATTCCTCAACTGTTATTGACAAATCATCGACTTTCCCAGATAATTTTGCAACTGTCATTCTCGGTTTCTTAGTAGTTTTCTTATTTTGTTTCACTTGCTTTTTAGGTTTTACACTTCCTATTATATGAGAACTAATTTCAAGTTCGTGTCCAACTCTGTTTGGATCTTTATCGTACTTCGTAATTTTGATTATTACAGGTTTTCTGTTCATACACTAATAAGTTACCACAAAAGTACCAAAAAGGGTGAAAAACTTTTTTCTTATTATATTATATATAATAAAATTTTTGAAATCGATGTGCTAAAAATAGGCAAAAAGTGCGATTTAACTCACCATGAATACACCATTTTTTAGGGGTTTTAACCCTATTTTATATACTAATAATATATGCATAACCTGGTTGATTTTTTAGAAATCACAATCCTTATACCTTGTTATAACGCAGAACATACATTAGACAGGTTGTTCAAAAGTATTATTAAACAAAGATATCCCAAGAAATACTTAAGTATTATTTGTACTAACGATGGAAGTACGGATAACACATTGCAAGTATTAAAGAACTGACAAGCAAAGTTTGGAACAGAATGTTTCACAATTATTGACCAAGAGAACCAAGGTTTGGCCGAAAGTAGAAACATATTATTTAATAATGTTAAAACACCATACTTAACTTTTATTGATAGTGATGATTACTATGAAAAGAAAGCTTTAATCAATTTATGTAAATCTAGTGATGAAGGTTCAGCTGATATTACCATCGGTAAAATTTGAAGAAGAAACAAAAATAAAAAGATTAGTTTTTGATTAAGTAACTTTAAAACACATAATATTAACCAATATATTGGTAATAACTTATTCTTCGTGTGAAACAAGTTATACAAGACATCGTTCTTAAAATCAAACAATTTCCACTGAGTGAAAGGGTGTGACATGTTAGAAGATCAATTATTCTTTACTTCAATCATACCTTATGTAAAAAAGATTAGATTCTCTAAGCACCATACTTATAACTTCGTATATTCTAAAAACTCTATGAGTGCTGTTGAAGGTGGAAACCAAGAAAGAAAGTTTAATCAAGCAATTCAAAACCTAGATGCTGCTATTAGAAATGTATTAAGAGAAAGAACTTTCAGTCAATTAGAACCAAGAGAAAAGAAAATCCTTACCGGAGGTATTTATAACTTCTTAATGCAAATTTTCTCTACATTTGTTTTGTGACCAGCTTTCTATGGGTTTGATAAACAAGTACAAGTTTCATTAAGGGATAGCTTCTATAGTGAAAAGAGATACATTATTAATGAGATACTAAATAAGTATGGTATTAAGTTCTATACACCTTTTGGTTGATGAAGAAAATTTACATTTGTAGTTTTAAATTTAAAAAATAGATATGATGTGAATAAATATAAAATGTATGATAAGAATTATAAAAATAAAAAATAGGAATACTATTTCTTAGTACCTTCAGCAGTCTTACCAACTTTTCTTACGATAATTTCATTATCATACATAATACCTTTTCCGTTATAAGGTTCAGGTTTACGGATGCTTCTAATGCTAGCAGCGAATTGTCCAACTAATTCTTTATCAAAACCGTTAATAACGATTTCTTGAGGTGCAGGAACAGTAACTTTTAAGTTAGCTGGGATAGAAACTTCTTTAGCACCAAAACCACTGAATCCAGCATGGATAGCGATTGTTTTTCCACCAAGGATTGCTTTATATCCAACCCCAACGATTTTTAATTTCTTAGTATAACCTAATGTTACACCGTGAATTGCATTCATTAAGTTAGAAGCAACTGTTCCGTGGAATGTTTTTCCTTCTTTATCATCTTTAGTTCTTTCAACTTTAACACTGTCACCATTAACAACGATGTTGATGAAGCTAGGATATTTAACTTGTAAAGAACCTAAATTTCCTTTAACATCAATTATTCCGTTGTTAGCAGAAACGGTTGTACCAGCTGGTATTTTGATTGCTTTAATCCCTTTTCTACT
Organism: Mycoplasmataceae bacterium; assembly: GCA_031273215.1. Classification (GTDB taxonomy): domain Bacteria; phylum Bacillota_I; class Bacilli_A; order Mycoplasmatales; family Mycoplasmoidaceae; genus Malacoplasma_A. The sequence continues at coordinate 9,258 of JAISSF010000018.1, read as the reverse complement.
CATATCTTAATTATAACTAATTTTTATCTTTATAATCTTTTACTCAGTTATATCCTAATTGATCGTTGAATCTTCTATCATATACAGCTAATTTTTCACCTTTAAGATTATTAAAGAATTCTCTTACAGCATTGTTAGCAGAAGTTGTGTTAGAAGAGTTTTGACTTGCTTTATAAACTAAGTCATATACTAAACCAGGTCCAAATTTAGCTAATAAGTTGTCTCAAACAGCTTTACATTGAGCTGCGTATATTGTTGTATCTTTAGATCAACTAGTAATTTTACCATTAGCATCGGTAGGCATCAAGTCTGTACTTCTTATTTGTTCAAACAATACACGACTACATTGAGTGTTGTTGTTTTTATCTAAGAATACAGCGGCAGATAAATCATTAGGGTGGTTTTTATTTAATAATTCTTTAGGCCCGATTGATCCGTTAATTCCTTCAAAGAATATATTATTTAAATCAGATTGTTTATCAGTACCATTATCAAAGTGAAGTGAATCGAATTCAGCTTTTTCGGGATCGGCAATTGTTTGATAGAAACTATCGTAAGGTTTATATTCATTAGCACGAGAGATTAATGAAATTAAAGCTTGAGCAGTAACAACGCTAGGTACTTCGCTTGGTGTATAGAATGTGTTTGTATATGGGTTGATTGTACTAGCATCACTAATTGCTTGTTGACCAGCACTAAATCCAGGAATTGAATTTTGAATAGAAGAAGCAATTGATTGAATAGTATTAATATTATTACGGTTGTTGTAAATATATCCAGTTAAACTGTTTTTGAAATCTTCATCATTAATATTTTTATCTCCAATAGGTCTAAGTACATATGGAGTTGTACTTGTATCTAAGTATTGGTTATTCTTAACATCAATGAATTCTCCTAATTTGTGGTATTGATATAAAGCACCTAAATATTTATTAGTTGTTTCATCTTTCATTGGGTTACCAGAAACGAAGTCATTGAATAATGCATTGTTAGCAGCAGCAGATAAAGAACCAGAACTTGAAATTAAACCTTTATATCCCATTAATTGTGTACCATCATTAATAGAAGCATATTTTAAATAGTCCGGATTATCAGCATATGAAGTGTTAGCAAAATTATCACTATCAGTTCCAGTAACACCGATGTTGCTTAATCTTCCATCAAATGCATTAGCATAGTTAGTTCTAAATTTATATAAATCTAACGCAGCTTTATCATTAGCATTTGTTATACCAAAATAGTTACCACCGGTTTGATCTTGATAATCGATTGAATCAATTGTTGTTCAAGCAAAATCATATTGAGTACCATATTTCAATTGTTGAGTTTGATATTTAATGAAATTAGTTGGATCAAAGCTACCGGCTTTATTTGTTAATAAATATTTAATTGAAGCTAAAGATTTGTAGTAGTCAAGTTTATCATTAGAGAAACCTAAACCTAAATTACCGTTAGCTCCATCAGCAAATCCTCAAGCATTGTTATTTTCGTTTCCACTTTTTCAGTAATTAAATGCTGCACTAGTTAAATCAGAAGATAAATCAGCAGGATCATTAGACAATTTATTTAAATCTGTAACTGCCGGAGCAACTTTAGGAACATATAAGTTAGAACCTAATGCTTGGTTTAATGCTACTCCATTGATATCACCAGTTAATTCAGTATTAAAGTATCCATCATCTCCTAAGAAGTCGGTTGTTTGTTTTAAGTATTGGTTGTAAGCGTTTAAAATATAGTTGTTTGTGAAGTTATTAGAACTACCAAATTTAGCTAATAAAGCATTAACTTCATCACATTTTGTAGTAACGTTTTCACTATATTGTGCCATACTACTTTTTGGTTTAGCGACGTAGTCATTATCAATTTCATTCATTAATGTTGTGTAATCATTGCTTGTGAAAATAGCACTTTGTAAATCACTTGGAGTAACAACAGCGTTATTGATTGCGACAAAAGGAGTGTTAAGGTATTGTTCAACATCGAACATAGTTCCTTTGAAAATATCTTTAGTTTGTTTGCTAGCGGTGAATGGGAATTTGCTTGCTAAACCATTTTTATATACATCGTTAGTTTTATATTTAGATTGATCTTGAACAGGACCATTAGCACCAGCGAATTTTAAGTTAGTAGTTTCAGTTGCGTTAAATGCTTTAAGTTTATCGAATGATGAAGAATAGTTAGTGATTACACTTTGATATATATTTAATGCATCTAAACTAGTTGAGATTCTTACTAATGATTGTCATAAAGAAGTGTTGTATTGTTTTTCAGGGAAATTAAAAATAGCAGCATTCTCACCAGTACCAAGGTACGGAGGAATTCAAGCGTTAAAATCAGCACCTAAATCGACAGAACTTGTGCCATCATTATAAATAACACCTTTCATTTTATTAGCTAATTGTAAAATAATTGAATCTTCATTAGTGTTGAAATAACTCTTAACATCAGTATCGATGAAGTTCATACCTGTAGCATATCTTTCATCACCTCAGATGTTACTTAAAGCACGATATTTTAAAATAGCATTTTCACGAGCTTGTGAATAAGGAGCTCCAGCATGACTAGCATCAGCAGTAGCACCTAAATATCCAGTACCATCTAAACCAATTAAGTGAACTCCACCAGTACCTTCGGTACCACCACTTCTTTCTCTAATTAAAACGTAAGGCAATGGAATTACTCCATTTCCGTCATTCGTAGACAATTGGAAAGCAGAAATTAAGTCAGTGTAATTGTTTTTATATCAATCAGAATTGTGGTTAAAAATTTCAGCATGGTTTCCAGTAGTAGCATCATATGTAATTTTTTGATCTAATTGTCCACCTTGAGCAACAGTTACACTACTACCAAGTTTTCCTAAAGTTTGCGCAGCACTAGCGAATCCTGTAGGCAAACCATTATCAGGGAATAAGAAGTTTTTTAAAATCTCATCAGAGTTAGGAAGGTATGTAGTAACACCACTTGAAAGATTTGGTGTTTGGAACATTGGTAAGTTATTACCGTTAGGATCGATTGCTGTACCATCTTTCATCGCAGTTCATAAAGCAGAAGCAGTAGCACTAAAAGTAACATCTAAGCTTGTAAATGCATCAGTACCTAAATTAACTTTAATTAAGTTAGATGAATCATCTGTATAGTCGTGAGTACCACTTGAATCGTTATGAACTGGAATGTTAATCATTTTAGTTTTTTCTGTTGAACTACCATAATCATTTTTATCAAAGAAGAAAGTAGCACGGTGTGTTGAATCTTTATCAGTAAATCCGTCAGTAACAGTATTTTGGAATTTTTCATTGTCAAATAACGGGAAGTTATAACCAACTTTAGCATCAGCGGGAACTACTCCACTAGGGTTGTTAGTTGCATCATAAACGTTATACATTTCTTTAAATTTATTAGCTTGATCATCTCCACTTAAACCTTTTCATAATACCATTGAAGTAGAAACTGGTTTAACAGACATTGTATATTCCAAGAAAGCAATGTGTTGAATATAAGCATATTCTCAGTCAATATCACTATTTTTATCATATCCATCACGAGCACTTGGATAGAAGTCAATGTTTTGTCATTTCTCAGGGTGAGAAAGTAATAATTCATCTACTTTTTGACCTTTAGTATCACCAGTAACACGTTGTACTCTTGTGTCTAAAGGGCTATCGGGAGAAACAGAAGAATCAATAGGAGCAGATAAATAATCATTAGCAAATACTCTGTTTTCAAAATCACTTCTAATTTTATCATACATTTGGAATCTAACGTATGTATCTTTAGCGCTTTCTTTAGCACCAGTAGTTGGGTTGATTAATTGTCCATTAGCGCCAATTGGGTCTAATACTTCATTTTGGAAATAGTAAGGTCAGTTAGCACCATGGTCAGATTTATATGATTTAACTTTATCATCATAACTAGTTTTAGAATCTTTAGTTCATTGGGTTCAATTATCTTTAAAAGTAGTTTGGTCTCTGAATTCATTATTATTTTTTAAATCATAATATCATTGATATAAAACTTTATTAGCAATAGTTTTCTTAAAAGCAGAACTAGAATCTTTATCCATTAAAGCTTGTTGTACTTCATCTTTTAAAGATATACCATTAGCCATATTGTGTCCATCACCTTTATTAACCATATTATTAGTAATAGAACTACTAACATTACTACAAGAAGTTAAAGTTGTACAAACTAAACCAACACTCACTACACTTAATAATCCAATAAATATTTTTGTTTTCTTTTGGTTTTTCATACCTGCTATTATTATTATTATTATAATAAAAGTAATGGCAAACGTAGGGATTAAACACTTAAATATTTTCGCACCATATAGAAAATTATTAAAGCAAGCAAAAATAATTGCAAATAAAGTTGAAGCATTAAAAGATGAGTATCGTAATCTTTCTAATGAAGCATTAAGTAAGAAAACTGAATATTTTATTAGTTTAATTAATAAGGGACAGTCTTTAGATAGTTTCATTGAAGAAGCTTTTGCCACGGTTAGAGAAACTGTATATCGTGTTCATGGTATTTTTGCTTACCATGTACAATTAATTGGTGCTTGTATTTTACATTTTGGTGACTTTGCTGAGTTATATACCGGAGAAGGTAAAACTTTAGTCTGTGTTATTGCTGCTTATTTAAATGCTTTATTAAAAAAAGGTGTACATATCGTTACCGTAAATGAATATTTAGCACAACGTGATGCTAAATTCTGTGCTGAATGTTTAAACCCTTTAGGAATTACTGTTGGATATAACTTAGCTTCTTTTGATGCTAATACAAAAAGAAAAATGTATAACTGTGATATTACATATACCACTAACTCTGAATTGGGTTTTGATTATTTAAGAGATAACATGGTACACAATATTGAAGATAAGACAATTAGAGGGTTACACTATGCGATTGTCGATGAGGGTGACTCTGTATTAATTGATGAAGCCAGAACACCTTTAATTATTAGTGGTCAACCAAAAAGAGATACATCAAGTTATGCTTTAGCTGATAAATTTGCTAAAACATTAACACCAGATGATTACAAATCAGATCCTGAAACTAATAGTATTTTCTTAAATGAAAGTGGTGTTGCTAAAGCAGAAAAATATTTCAATTTAAAAAACTATCACAGTATTGATAACTCAGATTTAATTCATAAAATCCGTAATGCTTTAATGGCTAACTATATTTTTAAATTAGGTGTTCAATATATCGTTCGTGAAGATGAAATATTATTAGTTGACCAATTCACTGGTAGAATTTTAGAGGGAAGAAGTTATAATGCCGGATTACAACAAGCGATTCAAGCAAAAGAATATGTTAAGATTGAACCAGAGAACATTACTGTTGCTACAATTACTTATCAATCTTTCTTCCGTCTATATAAAAAATTATCTGGTTGTAGTGGTACTGCTTTCACGGAAGACGAAGAGTTTATGAAAATATATAACATGATTGTTGTTCCTGTACCAACAAATAAACCAATTGTAAGAAAAGACCATAATGATTATGTGTTTGATAACAAACCAACAAAATGAAAACACGTTGTGGCTGAAATTACAAGAATTCATGAAACAGGTCAACCAATCCTTGTTGGTACAGCTTCTGTAGAAGATTCTGAAGAATTAGCAAGTAGATTGAGAAATAAAGGAGTAAATTTTGAAATTTTAAACGCCAAAAATAATGCTAAAGAAGCAGAAATAATTAAAAATGCGGGTCAACTTGGAGCAATTACCATTTCTACAAACATGGCCGGAAGAGGAACAGATATTAAATTATCTCCTGAGGCTAAAAAGCTAGGTGGTTTATTTGTTATTGGTACTGAAAGAAACGAAAGTAGACGTGTTGATAACCAATTAAGAGGACGTAGTGGAAGACAAGGAGATATTGGAGAAACAAGATTCTTTATTTCGTTAGAAGATGAATTATTTAGAAGATTTGCAATTGAAAAACAGAATAAATCTAATGATAAAATTAGTGAAGAAATATACGATTCTTGATTCTTTAATAAATTGCTAAATAATGCCCAAAAACGTGTTGAAGGATTCAACTTTGATGCAAGAAAAAACTTGATCGATTATGACGGTGTTTTAGCTAACCAAAGAGAGTTAATTTATCGTCAAAGAGATGAAGTTTTATTAGCAAAAAATAACTTCACAATTTTAAAGAATATGGTGGAACATGTAGCTAGTGAAATTGTTGATCTAAATGCGAGTGAAAAGAATGAAAATTTAGTTGATGAAGTTAAGATTTCTACTCTCTTAAATCGTATGATTTTCGGACAAGAAATTGTTGAGCCAAGTTTCTTTACAAATAAAGTCGCAAGTGACGCTAAACAAATCATTAGTGAAATCATTAAAATGAGTGTAGATTTACGTGTTGATTTATTAGGTATCGATCAATCAAAAAATATTTTAAAAAATATCATTTTACAAAACCTAGATTTCCAATGAACAAACCACCTTGATCGTGTTGTAAAGATTAGAGAAGGTGTAACCCTAAGAAGTCTTGAACAAAAATCACCACTAAACATTTATGTTGAAGAAGCGGACAAGAACTTTAATGCCATGAAATTAAGTATTACCCGTGCTTGTATCATTGCTTTACACAAAATGTACATTCCTGAGGCTGGAACAAAGTTAAGGGATACAATTATCAACACAATCCCTGGTTTAATCAAAGAAGCTTCTGTTGAAAAAATCTTGGACAATGAAACTGGCAACAATAAAAATGATGTTTTTCTTAAAAACATTGAAGTTAAAAACGAAAAATAATCGTTTATATACTTATATATAACACGCGAGTATATGTATGCTATAATATAAGTATGAGTGCGCACTTAGCAAACATAGTGTATGGGTCTACCAAGTTAACCAGTATTATTGATTGATTGGTTGATGCCATCTTCTGAATCATCAAAGAAATTTTGGCAAAAGTATTTGAACCAGTTCTTGTTTTGATATATGATGTTTTAATCTGACTCCCACTACAAGTAATCAATGCGATGAATACTTTGTTTCACTTCTTTGCTGCTGGTTTTGCTGATAAGATATTCGGTGGTACAGTAAATCCTAATGGTTCAATTAGTTACAGCTTTAGCTTCACTTCTGGATTAGGACAAATAATGACATTTGCTTTAATTCTTTCTTTAGTGATGTTCTTCATGTACTTCATAATTGCTTTTGCTACAGGTAGTAGAGGATATGGCGCAAACAGGGCTAAAGAATTTAAATGACCAGTGATAATGTTCATCGTATTCTTAGTTACTCCACCAGTTTTAATTTTAGCTGATAGCTTAATGGGAGCTTTATTAAATGGTTTAAGCGGAGGGAGTCCAAAGCTTCTTTCTGGTACTGACGTTAGTAACCTTAAAACATATGCTTTCTCAGATTTTGATAAGCTTTCAAAAGTTACTACTACCGTTACCGCTTTGATTAACTTAAACTCGCTTAATGATTCTATTACTCGGGCATTAAAGGTTATTAGTGATAACCAAGGTGGAGATGATAACTTCGGTCCAGTTAAAGTTTATTTACAATATACGCAAACAGATATTCAATATATCTGTGACTATTTAAATACGGGTGGTAATGCTGTTGGTGCTACTATTGGTTCTGATATGGCTTCTTTCAAAAATATGGTTGATGGTTGAAACCCTGGTCCTGGTGGAATGTACATAAGTGATGATAATGCCAACACGCTTACTACAATTTCTAACAACTTACAAAACTTACAGACCAACTTCTTGGATTTAATCACTGAAAATACCGCACTATTAAGTGATGATTGTACTGTTGGGTGGGCTTCAATTGCAAAATATGATTCTACTGTTCAAAGTGAAATTATGACTCCATTAAGTGATATTGTTTCATCTTTAGGAAAAAGCGGTAGTGTTAATGATCTAGGTTATTTTTTTAGTGATAACGATTCGTCTATTACAAACTTATTAATCTCTTCTTCTTCTAAATATCCAAGCTTAAGTGACTTACCTTGATACAGAAACGTTTCTCCTCCATTCTCAGTGGTAGAAGTTTTATATACGACTATTACTGGTGATACAAATGCTAATAACTGGTCAGTTATGCCTAAAATTGGTTGAGGTAATAGAGTAATTCAAAACATGAACATCTTCCAATTCTTCATTGGTGGATTTGCTTGCTGAAGTATGATTTTAATTATGTGGTCATTCTGTCAATCTGCAATTAAGAGAACTTACTATATCGTTGGATACTGAATTGTAGGATTCTTATATATTGCTAACGGTGCTAGCAACCCAAATGGTGTACCAACATGATATAAGATGGTGTTCGGTAAATGAATTGGTGTATTGGTAATGTTCATGATGTATATGATGGTAGGAGTTATTCTAAACTTAATCACACCTGCAATTCAAAGTGGTCTAGCTAATATGAAGTTCGGAGATATTAAAGTTCTTGTATTACTTGGTATTGTATTCTCTATTGAAGCTGCTTATCAAACCGCTTATCAATTATCGCAAACATACATGGGTGAATGAGGAGCAAAAGATGAAACATTCTCAGCTCAAAACCCATTATCATTCTTACAACAAGGTTCTGCTTTATTATCATCTGTAAAAAATACTGCTGTTCACTATGCTACTGGTGGTCCAATTAAAGAAGCTTATAAAGAAGCTAAATCTGTTCCTGATTATTGAAAGAAACGTAAATTAGACAAAATGGGTAACTTAAACACACAAAAGCAATATGCCGAATTTAAAGGTAAAAAAGATAGTTCTCGTGGTGATGCCGCTAAATCCGGTTATGACTTTAGTGATCGTGCCGCTTTAAGTCCTAGTGGAAAACTTTATGACATTCCTAAGAAAGAAGAAGCTGCTCCAGCAGCTGGTGCTCCTGGTGCAGGAGCCGCCCCTGCTGCTGGTGGGGGAGGAGCTGCCCCTGCTGCTGAAGCTGATGCAAGACCAGCTCCTGCACCAAACCCAAATGCTGACTTCGTTGGTAAGGTAAGAGTTAGAGATGGTGTTGTTCCAAGTGATTGAAAAACGAATGTTACTCCTGGTAAGAGAATTTTAGGAGGTATGATTCCTGTTAATAAAGGGTTCCAACGTATAGGCAATTTAGCTGGTGGCACAGCTGTTAATGTAGCGCATAAAGTTTTAGAAGCTGGTCACAATGCAGCTGCTTATGTATTAAGAAAAACCGGTATCGCTGGTCTTGTTTGTGGAGCGGCAGGCATAATTGGTGGAGAGAGAGGAACTACAGCTGTCAAATGAGCACTTGGTTC
>JAISSF010000010.1 GCA_031273215.1 Mycoplasmataceae bacterium | reverse complement strand
ATCAGAACCACCAATGACATTAAGAGAATTAAATAAGAAAGTAGATAAAATAGAGACTACGGTAAGTGAGTTGGCAAAGATAGTTACCGAATTTATTGTTAGACAAGAACAATTCAATGCTTATGTGTTAGATGTGTTCTCTCGTAATAACTTAAAATAACACAACTAAGAAACCACCAATGACATTAAGAGAATTAAATAAGAAAGTAGATAAAATAGAGACTACGGTAAGTGAGCTGGCGAAGATAGTTACCGAATTTATTGTTAGACAAGAACAATTCAATGAAGAACAAAGACAATTCAATGCTTATGTGTTAGATGTATTTAAACGTAACAACTTGAAGTAAGTTTTTGTAGAAAATGTTACAAGCGAAATAGTGGTCTATTTTTGACCACTTTTTAGTATTTTTGAAACCCTCAAAACTAGCAAAAAACCTTAAAAAATGGTGTTTTTGTTGGGAGTTAAATCGTGTTTTTTGCCCATTTTGAGCACATCGATTTCAAAAATTTTATTATATGATAATATAATAACAAAAAATTTTTTCACCCTTTTTGGTACTTTTGTGGTAACTTATTAGTGTAAGGAGAAAAAAATGACAAGCATAACAGAAACAATCAAAAAAATCGAAACACAATTCGGAAAGGGTTTAATTCTTAACCTAAACAAAAAAGATGAAATAACAGAAGTAATACCCACAGGTAGTATGTTACTAAACAACATTCTTGGGGTAGGAGGATTTCCTAAAGGTAGAATTATTGAAATCTTTGGAAACGAATCCTGCGGTAAAACAACTGTAGCCCTACAAACAGTAGCCCAATGTCAAAACCTGGGCGGGAAATGTGCTTATATCGATTTAGAACACGCATTGGATATCAACTACTGCAAAGCAAATGGTATCGATCCAGAAAAAATCATGATTGTTCAACCAGAAAACGCTGAACAAACATTTGACTTGATTGAAGCATTAATCAAAACAGGAGAAATTGATTTAATCGTAGTTGATTCAGTTGCCGCTTTAGTTCCTGAAGCTGAACTTACAGGAGAGTTCAGCGATCAAACAATTGGACTACACGCAAGAATTATGTCCAAGGGTTTGAGAATCATTCAATCACTTTTAACTAAAGATTCTACTTCCGTGATCTTTATTAACCAAATCAGAGAAAAGGTAGGAGTGATGTATGGAAACAATGAAACGACTACTGGAGGGCGTGCTTTAAGATTCTATGCATCAATTCGTTTAGAGTTAAGAAAGAGCGAACTAATCAAGAATGGCGACGAAGTGATTGGCATTAGAATTTCAGCTAAAACAGTAAAGAACAAATTAGCTCCGCCTTTACAAAAAGCTTTTGTCGACATTTACTTCGATAAAGGTTTCGATCACACAAGCGAAATTATTGACTTTGCTTTAGAAAAAGGTGTGATTGAGAAAAAAGGTTCTTGATTCTATTTCGATGACGAAAAGATTGGTCAAGGTAAAGATATCACTAAGAAACACTTATTAGAGAACCCTGAGTTGTTTAGTAGAATTAAAGAAAGGGCTTTAACAACGAATAGTGTACAAACACCAATAGATTAATGCTTAAAAAGCAAAAGAGAGAATTACATCTTTCTTTAATATTGATGAATTCATGTATCCTCATGTATATCATCTTCAAAGACCCAGCTTATTCAATTTTAGGAGTTTTACCCATACTGGTTATCTTCCTCCATCATTCACGAATAAGCTGGGTGTTTGTGCTTATTTATTTTGGGATTAGTATTATCCCTATTGGTTTGTATTTAGTTGTTAAAAATTATTGTGTATTTGAACAAATACCTAATGATTGAATTACTAAACCTTTAGTAGGGTTTGTAGATCGTAAGTATGATGATAATACTAGTGCAGCCATATTATTAATATGTTTTGGGATGAAGAATAATAGTGAATCATGAATTATTTATAACCAAACAAAACATTTATCAATTGTTTATTTATTGAGTGTAGGAGGGTTTCAAGTATCATTCCTAAAACTATTGATTAATAAGATTGTTAGACATAAATTAACTAGTAAGATTATTTCTTTAATCATTATTAGTTTTTATTGTTATGTCTTGTCTTTTAGGAGTGGTATCTTAAGAGTTTTATTATGTTTAATATTTTCTATGAGCTTATCTAAGGTTGTAAGAAATAAATATGATATATTAGCACTTAGTGGAATGTTTACCATCTTTATTGAACCGAGTGCGGTATTCAACTTTGGTTTTTGTTTAAGTTACTTATGTACATATTTTGTAATGTGAGTATTTGATCAAGAATTTAGTAATGTGGTTTTAGAAATGTTATTGGTTAATGTGGGTTGTTTATTGATATCTATTCCCTTTTTAGCAAAGATGGAAGGGGTGGTTAGCATTACTAATATTTTCTTTGGGGTTGGATTCTCGATAATTTTTGGTTTGCTCTATATTTGGTACTTCTTTACATGATTTTTAGTTTTTCTCAAACCCATCCATACTTTTTTAGCTAATGGGTTATTTTTTATTATTAATGAGATTTATAGTATCAATGTAGAAGTTAAAGTTGGCAAGTTGTGTCCTTATATTGACTCAGTGTTTTATTGTGGCTGTTTGGTTCCGATTCTATTTATTGATAAATATAAAAAGAACCATGAATTGAGACTGCAAGAGGTGCGAAAAAGTTAATGTATATGAAAAGAAAATCAACAATTATCAAAATTACGAAGTATGATAAAGATCCACAAAGAGTTGGGGATGAACTTGAAATCGAAACATATATAATAGGAAGTGTAAAACCTAAAAAGAAAGTGAAACAAAATAAGAACACCACTAAAAAACCAAGAATGACAGTTGACAAATTAGCGAATATCCTAATGGATTTTATTGTTAGACAAGAACAATTCAACGTTAGACAAGAACAATTTAATGCTAAAATGGAAAGAGTTATCATTCTTAACAACCTAAAGACTGAATAACATACATTTTTATTACTTATACTTTTACTTTACTTATATAATATTAAAGTATGGCTAACAATAAAGTTTTATTAACAAAAGAAAAATTAGATGATCTTCAAAGAGAATTTGACGAACTAGTAAACGTTAAAAGACCTGAAATTATTAAAACTATTCAAACAGCTCGTAACCAAGGTGACTTAAGTGAAAACGCTGATTACGATAGTGCTAAAGACCAACAAGGTGAAATCGAATCTAGAATTAGTGAAATCGAAGCTATTTTAAATAACTACGAAATTATCGATATCAACCGTACTAAGAAACAAATAGTTGCTATTGGTAAAACAATTGAAATTTATGACGAAAGCGATAAAGTTACATACGCATATGAAATTGTTGGAGAGGTTGAAGCTGATCCAAGTATGAACAAAATATCTAACGTATCTCCATTTGCTAAAGCTTTAATGGGTAAAGAAGTTGGAGAAAGAGTACAAATTTTAAACATTGAAAAACCATACTACGTAGAGATTAAGAAAATTTCTTAATCGAACTGCCGCTTATAAACCATAACTTGGACAGGTAGCGAAGTGGCTAAACGCACTTGACTGTAAATCAAGCACCTCCGGTTTCGGCGGTTCGAATCCGTCCCTGTCCACCATATTATTGGGAATTCGCCAAGCGGTAAGGCATCAGGTTTTGATCCTGACATGCCCTGGTTCGAATCCAGGATTCCCAGCCAATCGTCCCGCTAGCTCAGTGGTAGAGCATTTCACTTTTAATGAAGGGGTCCAGAGTTCGAGTCTCTGGCGGGGCACCATGCTGAAGTGGCGGAATGGTAGACGCACAGGACTTAAAATCCTGTGGTAGCAATACCGTGAGGGTTCAAGTCCCTCTTTCAGCACCATTACTAAAACAATATATTCTTTTTATGAGGTTCTTCGATTTCTAGATCATCATAATTATTTTGTCTAGAGTATTCGTAGGCAAGAATAGCGACACAATTAGATACATTTAAGCTTCTTACATTTTTACTTGTAGGAATTCTTATAGTCTTTTCTACGTTTTCTTTTAGTATTTGTTTATCAATACCGGTAGATTCCTTACCAAATACAATATATGTTTCTTTTTGTTTATCGATTTTCATAGTAGAAGGTGTATATTTACCATATCTAGTTAAGAAATAGATTTGTTCTGGTTGATTCTTTTTAATAAAATCATCTCATGAGTTATATTCAATCACTTTTAAGTGGTCTCAATAATCTACACCACTTCTTACTAATTCTTTGTTTTGCTTATTAAATATAAATCCATATGGTCTAATCATATGTAGGGTTGCATCATATCCAACACATGTTCGAGCTATATTGCCAGTATTTTGAGGAATCTCAGGTTCAAACAATACTATGTTAAGCATTATGCTAATATATAGTGGTTAGTCATGCTTAAGTATACTGAACTTAACACAAGAGATACAAAGAAGATAACTAATGAGATAGATAAGAATACAATGAACATTAAGTGGTATGAAGGAGATTTGTATGTACCATTAATTTGAATTAATCAAGCGATGAATAATACAAATAAAGGAATTGCAGGCAAACATACAGCAATATAAGCAAAGATTTCTCCAACTAATCCACAGTTCTTAACATCTTTAATATGATTGTATCCCCCACCTTTTTCTAAGTTCTTAGCATCAAATACGATAAATAGAGCACAAGCAACGATTAATCCAGCAATTACTCCTAAATAGATTAATCAAATTTTAATTAAGCTCTTTCTATTGTTTAATTTAGTTTCTAAACCAATTTTAAATTTACCAACTGAACTCTTAGAATAAGTTTTAGTTCTATTGAAACGTTCAAAGTTAACTTCCTCTTTATCTTCAACCTTAGCTTCTTCTTTTTTCTCAACAGCTGCTGCAATCTCTACTTCTTTAGCTGGACTAGGTTCATTTTTAATAATTACTTCAGGTAAGTTTGTTTCAACTTTAGTTTCTTCTGGTTTAGTAAAAGTTTTAGAGAAAGAACCAACGTTTTCGTTGATATCAAGAGTATCTTTAGTAATTACTTTAGGAACAGGTGTGAAATCAACTTGTATATCCTCACCAATTTCTTGACTTGGTTCTTTCTTTTCTTCACTCATATAATTATTATAATTATAAAATGCTAAAATTAAATGTAAAAAAGAACGATCTAATACGTAGAAGTATATTTATCATTTCTACCATGATTATTTTACTTATTCCTTCACTTATTTTAAGCTTATGAGCAAGGAAATTAGGAGAAGGTGGTACTTATGGGAATCAAGAAGGTTTTATCCACATAATTGTCGCTTTAAACGCTAATGGTGCTTTTAGTATGGGTAATAGTGTGATGATTACATTCTTTCAAATATTATTTCCCTTGATTTTATTAACCGTAATGATCTTATTTATCAATAAATGAGAGTATCTAGTTACTATTAGTGGTATTGGTTTTGGTGGCTTATTTAACTTCTTTGATAGAATGGTACCTAAAATGGTTGGAAATGAATTAGTGAAAAACAAAGTTTTAGATTATTTACAATTTAGTAATAATATGGTTGGTGGTTCAATTTTCAATGTTCCCGATATGTGTGTGGTTGGAGGTACAATTTTATTCTTAGTTGCTTTTATTATTTACACAATTATTGGCATGGTTGTTAATTTAGAAAAGAATGTAAATAAAAATAAACCAATTAACTTATTTATTGATACAACTCAAAAACATTTAAATATTTGCTTATTTCAAGGGATAGAAATTAATATTAGAAAATCAATTCCTACTAATAATAACTTAACAGATGTAGCTATTGAACATATTCGTAAATTATTAAAATATGCGAAAGTACAACCTAACCAAATTGATAACATCTATATTACTATAGGTCCTGGTAGTTTTACTGGAGATCGTATTGGCTCAATTATCGTTAAAGTATGAAGTAATATCAAACCTTTAAACATTTACACAATAGAATCTAATAAACTACAAGTTAAAGATGAAGGTATTTCTATTTTAGATGCTCGGGGAAAGAAATATTACACAGCTATTTATAAAAAAAACAAATTAGTTAAACCAATTGCTATTCATAATGATGAAGAACTAGAAAAAATAATTAGTGAATATAAACTACCGGTATATAAAGATTTTGAATCAGCAGATATCTTTGCTAATATGTTGTTTCACTTAAATGATTTTGTATTAACTAAAAGTAATGAGGTTAAACCCTTATATATAAAAGAAGCGATTTAGTTCTCTTCGAATACTTTTCTATTCTCTCTAACTCTAGCTTTAATTTGGTCATATGTATTTTGCATATCATTCTTTACTTCATTGCTTAGATATTCGATATTATGAGTGTGGAAGTTAAATGGTTTTAAGTAAGGCATAAAGTTAACATATACTTGTCTAGATTTATTTGTATTAGTTTTATCTTTATCAAATAATAATCCACTTGAACCATAAATCACGATTGGTTGAATAGGAGTCATATTAGTATAAGCTACTTTAAATGCGCCGGCTTTGAATTCTCCAAACTCATCTCCAGGAACTCTTGTACCTTCAGGAGCAATAACGATACTATATTTATTTTTAATAGATTCATTTTGTTGATCAAATACTTGTAGTTGTTGACGGATGTTATCTCTATCGATATAAAGTGTATCAATTAAATCCATAACAGCAGTAACAACACCTTTCTTTTTGTTTAGTTCTTGTTTAGCTACAAATTTCATTTTAAAACCATTAAAGTATTCTGCTTTATATTCATATAGTAATTTAATTAAGATTAACGCATCTAAATTAGATTTGTGGTTATATACAAATAGACAAGGAGTTGTTGGCACTTTACTTAATCTATCGTGTTGTACTTTAATTCTTTTTAAAAATAATACACGGTTAATTAGTTTGTAAACTACATAATATCTATTTTCTAAAAATACTTTATTAGGCGCTTTACGGTATTTCTTAGCAGCTCTTTTAGCACTAGAGAAACTAATTATTAACCCAATACCTACAAAAGGATAAGCAAGACCATAACCAATAGCCTTTAATACTTTAATTAATGTTTTCATTAGAAAGGCATTCCTCCTTTGCTACTAACGCTATTTTGAATTGCTTCTCTATCTTGGTTAACTCCACTAACAGCAGCATTAACAGCTTCACAAATCATTTCTTGTAGTGTTTGTTTATCTTCTGGATCAACTAATACATCATTAATCTTAATGTCTAAGATAGTTAGGTCTCCTTTAATAATAACTACAATAGAATCATTCTTATAACTATATTCAAAAGCTTTAGCACTGAATTCACTTATTTTTTTCTCAAGCTCTTTTTGCATCTTTTGTGCTTGAGCCATCATTGCTTGCATATTCATAATTAATTAGGCAATTGTACTTTAATACTAGGACCCATAGAAGATTTAATATAGATCTTTTGGAAGAAGTCACCTTTAATAGTAGCAGGTCTCTTTGTTTTAATGAAGTCTACAAAGAACTTAATGTTTTCACTTAATTGTTCAGCGGTAGCTTTAGAACTAGCAATAGGCATGTGGATGTTACCATATGTATCAGTACGGTAGTTATATTTACCTTTCTTGAATTCTTTGGCAACTTCTAATGGTTTAGGAGTAACTGTGCCTAATTTAGGGTTAGGCATTAAACCTTTAGGACCTAAAATTTTACCTAATTTAGATAATTCAGGCATGAACTTAGGAGTAGTAATCATTACGTCAAAGTCTAATCAACCTTCTTTAATTTTAGCAATTTGGTCATCACCACCAAAGAAGTCAATACCAGCAGCTTGAGCATCAGCAGCCATTAAGTTATCATCTAAGATTAATACTTTAGTAGTTTTTCCGAAGTAGTGAGGTAAAGCTAAGTTTCCTCTTAGTTGTTGTTCTGCTTTAGTTGTATCTAAGTTTAATTTAATAACGATGTCAATAGAACTAGGGAATTTAGTGTTAGCGCTTTCTAGTGCTAATTTAGATGCATCCGCTACAGAGTAAATAGTAGTAGGGTTAATTGCTTTTCTTAATTCTTGATATCTTTTAGATCTAAATTTCATTATTTCTTACCTCCATTCTTTACAGGTGTTAAGTCTACATCTTTAATTTTAATTCCCATTTGTTTAGCAGTACCAGCAATCATTCTTAAAGCCATTTCTTCATCATAAGCATTCATATCTACCATTTTCTTTCTAGCAATTTCTAATGCTTGTTCTTTAGAGATAGTAGCAACATTATCATTGATTTGGTGTTTTCCGGCAGTTTTTACATTAGCAGCTTTCTTAATCATAATAGAAGCTGGTTCAGTATCTTTAATAGTGAATGTAAATGATTTATCACTATAAGCTCAAATAGTAGTTCTTACTGTTTCACCATTTCTAGATTTAGTTTGGTCATTAAATTGTTTAGTAAATTCAGCCATGTTAATACCAATAGAAGCTAAAGCTGGACCTGGACGAGCTTGTCCTCCTATTAGTTGTATTTTTGCAATTCTCTTTAATTCTTTGATAGCCATAAGTTATTTCGCTTTAGTGTAGTATTAACGATTAATCTTATATTAATCTCCTACTGCTAATATTTATATTATATATAGAAATGGTGGGAGTGTTGGTTAAATCTTAAAATTGGGAGGTATTTATAATATATAAATATGGACAATAAAAAAGATACAGAACGTCAAGAACTTTTTAAAACAATTTGAAAAATAGCTGAAGAACAAAGGTGTGCTGTTGATGGATGAGATTTTAAACAATACATATTAGGTACTTTATTCTACAGATTTATAAGCGAAAATTTAGTTTCTTATATAAAGGAAACGGATAATGAAGAATATGAAAAACTTTCAGATGAAGATGCTTTAAATGCAAAAGAAGATATTGTAAAAGAAAAAGGTTTTTTTATAAAGCCATCTGGCTTATTTAATAATGTTTGAAATAAATCTAAAACAGACAAAGATTATAGCGAGCATTTAAACGAACACATTTCTAAAATACTAAATGAAATTGAAGCTTCTTCGATTGGTACAGATAGTGAACAAGATATCAAAGGTTTGTTCGACGATTATGATGTTAACTCCAACAAATTGGGAGTAACTGTTTTAGAGAGAAATGATAGATTAGTAAAATTAATTGATTCTATCGGAAAACTTAATTTTGGAAATTACAAGGATAACTCAATTGATTTGTTCGGAGATGCATATGAATTTTTAATGGGAATGTATGCGTCTAAGGCTGGAAAATCGGGGGGGGAATTTTTTACACCTCAAGAAGTATCGGAATTATTAACACAAATTGCTGTTGTAGGCAAAACCAGTGTGAATAAAGTATATGATCCCGCTTGTGGTTCTGGTTCTCTACTTTTAAAATTTGCTAAAATATTAGGTAAAGACAATGTCCACCAAGGGTTCTATGGACAAGAACTAAATCCTACTACATATAACTTATGTCGTATTAATATGTTCTTACACGATATTAACTATGAAAAATTTAATATTGCACGTGGAGATACATTAATCAATCCACAACATATAAATGACGAACCATTTGAGGCAATTGTTTCTAACCCTCCATATTCTGTTCACTGACAAGGGGACTCAAACCCTTTATTAATCAACGATCCTAGATTCTCACCTGCTGGTGTATTAGCACCTAAGTCTAAAGCCGACTTCGCTTTTATAATGCATTGTTTAAAATGATTATCTACCAATGGTACAGCATCTATAGTTGTTTTCCCTGGTATTTTATATAGAGGTGGCGCAGAACAAAAAATTAGAAAATATTTAGTTGATAATAACTATGTTGATTGTATCATTCAATTACCATCTGACTTATTCTTTGGGACTGCAATTTCTACGTGTATATTGGTTGTAAAAAAATCAAAAAAATCTGATGATGTATTGTTTATTGATGCATCTCAAAAATTTGTAAGAACAAACACAAAAAATAAACTTTCGGAAGAAAATATAAATGATATATTGAATTTGTATAAAGAAAGAAAAGATGTTGAATATATAGCTAAAGTTGTTAGCAATAGCAAAATCAAAAATGCCTCATATAACTTAACTACAAATACATATATACAATCACAAAATACTACTGAAGTTATCAATATTGAAGTATTAAACGAACAAATAAAAGAAACTGTAGCTAAGGTCGATAATTTAAGAAACGAAATTGATAAAATAGTGGAGGAGATTGAAAAATAATGGATAACATAAAAGAACTCATTAAAAAAATGTGCCCTAAAGGTGTACAATTTATGATATTTTCAGAAATCGTTAAGCATGGCGGATTTAAGCAAGTACCCGCAAATATTATGCAAAATATGATTTTACAAGGCACAAATGAAGTTCGTTTATTGCCATTAAGTAATAATACTTGATACACAACAAAAGAACTGGCGGGTGAAAATATATGTGAGGGTGAAGTAATATCAGCAGGTATAGCTAGATATGCTAATCTAAAATATTGAAACGGAAAATTTGTTAGTTCGAACAATCATTTATTTACTTCCAAAAATAAAAGCAAACTACTAGTGAAATTCTTGTATTATTTATTAACCGATTGTATACAGAAATTTTATCCAGAAAAAGCCACATACCCTACACTAGATATCAATTCATTAATGTTGATAAAAATCCCAGTGCCACCAATTGAAGTTCAAGACAAAATAGTTGAAATATTAGATAAGTTTTCTTCATTAGAAGCGGAGCTGGAAGCGGAGCTGGAAGCGGAGCTGGAAGCGAGAAAGAAACAATATGAATACTATAAAAATAAATTATTGACATTCCCAGAGGGGGGGGGAATAAGGATGATGAAAATTAGTGAAATAGGAAAGTTTTATTCAGGACTAACAGGGAAGACAAAGGATGATTTTTCAAATGGTAATTCTAAACTTATTACATATATGAATGTTTTTGATAATATTTCTCTAAATATCGATATTGGTTCTAAGGTAAAAATAAGTGAGAATGAAAAACAAAACACAATAGAATACTCCGACGTAATTTTCACTGGTTCATCCGAGACACCTCTAGAAGTCGGCATGACTTCGGTATTGACAAAGAAAACAAATGAAAAACTTTATTTAAATAGTTTTTGCTTCGGTTTGAGAATTGAAAATAAAAATTTATTTAACCCTGACTTTTTAAAATTTTTATTTCGATCAAAAAATGTTAGAGAACAAATTATCAAAACAGCTTTTGGTGTAACACGTTTTAATGTTTCAAAAAAACTTTTATCTGAAGTAATCATTCCTATTCCGCATATTGATGTACAAAACACCATAGCTGAGCAGCTAAATAAATTCTATGAAATTGTTAATAATATTTCAAACGGTTTGCCTAAAGAAATCGAACTGAGAAACAAACAATATGAATTCTACAGAACGAAATTGCTAAGTTTTGAGGAGGTAAATGTTTAATGTATAGAAAAACCTTTGAAATTGGACGTGCAATCGATGAAATTGAATTAATAAATAACTATTTGAAGAGTTTTGATATTGAAAATAATGAACCAACAATTATGTATAATGGTATTTCCACAAAAGGTATGTCGCCATATTATGAACATATGTTAATAAATGATGCAATGCATTTTAAAATTTTACATATCGCAAATACTTTATGCGATGAATTTGGGACACCTATTGCGAAAAGTCAGTACAAGGATTTATGAAATATTAGAGTAAGAGTAGGACACAATGTTATTAAATACAAGGAATATCCTACTAATACAGAAGAGGAAATAAAAGTGCTAAGAAAGTATTGTAAGTTGTTAAGGGAGGTGAAGGGTGTCTAAAAATAAAATTGTAATGCAAACACCAGATACTACTGTTGTATCAGAATATATATCGGAAAGGAAAACACAAACTTCATATCAATCTGAAGCCGAATCAGAAAAATCATTTATTGAACAATTAAAGTCTCAAGCATACGAATATTTAGACATCAATAGTGAAGAAAAACTAATATCAAACCTACGAACACAATTAGAAAAGTTAAATAACTACAAGTTTAGCGAAAAAGAATGAAATTATTTATTTACTAATATTATTGCTAATGATTCTAAGGGAATTAAAGAAAAAACCAAAATTATACAAGAGGATTACATACATAACATAAAGCTGGATGATGGCACAACTAAAAACATTTATTTAATTAACAAAAACAATATACATGCAAATACCTTGCAAGTTATAAATCAATACGAGACTGTTGGTTCACAAGAAAATCGTTATGATGTTACTATTCTTGTCAACGGTTTACCTCTAGTTCATATCGAACTTAAAAAACGTGGCGTTGCAATTAAGGAAGCGTTCAACCAAATTAAACGATATGGAAGAGAAAGTTTTTGATCTGGTAATGGTTTATATGAATATATCCAGTTATTCGTTATAAGCAATGGAACACATACGAAATATTACTCTAACACAACTAGAGACAAAAAAATACGTCAAGACCAACAAGGAAATAAACCAAATATCAAGAAAACTTCTAATAGTTTCGAATTCACATCTTGATGAGCAGACGAAAAAAACAAAACTATTCCTGACTTAGTAGACTTTTGTAAAACATTTTTCGCGAAACACGCATTATTAAACATATTAACTAAATATTGTGTATATACCAGTGATGAAGAATTATTGGTTATGAGACCATATCAAATTGTTGCCACAGAAAAAATTATTAACAGAATTGAAATCTCTACTAACTACAAAAAACAAGGAACTGTTGATGCTGGTGGATATATTTGACACACAACAGGCTCAGGTAAAACCCTGACTTCATTCAAAACCGCACAATTAGTTTCTAAGATGGATTGTATTAGTAAAACTATTTTCATAGTTGATAGAAAAGATTTGGATTATCAAACAATGAAAGAATATGACAAATTCCAAAAAAATAGTGTTAATGGTAGTAAAGATACTAAAGAACTTAAAAAAGGATTAGAAGATTCTAATAAAAGAATATTGGTAACTACTATACAAAAGATGAACCAGTTTATAAAGCTGAATTCTATTCATGAAATTTATAAGCAAAATGTTGTTTTAATATTTGATGAATGTCATAGAAGTCAATTTGGTGAATTTCACAAGAATATAACTGATTATTTTAAAAATTATTACATTTTTGGTTTTACTGGTACTCCAATATTTGCCGCTAATTCATCTTCTTCTAACTCTATTAACCTAAAAACTACCGAACAAGCATTTGGAGCAAGATTACACTCATATACAATAATAGATGCAATTAATGATAACAATGTTTTGCCTTTTAGAGTAGACTATGTTAATACGATTAAAGCTAAAGATAACATATTGGGTCAAACTCTTAAAATAGATACTGAAGCTGCTTTACTATCAAAAGAAAGAATATCCGCTGTTACAAAATATATACTTGAACATTTTGCTCAAAAAACAGCAAGAAATAGATATTACGAATTAAAACAACAACGTATTAATGGTTTCAATTCTATATTCGCAGTTCAAAGTATAGAAGCGGCAAAAAAATATTATGAGGAATTCTTTAAACAACAAAACAATCTACCCGAAAATTCAAAACTTAAAATTGCAACAATCTTTAGTTTCTCACCAAATGAAGAAGATCCTCTTGATGGTGTTCTCGGCGAAGAAGAGTTTGAAGTAGAAGGAATGGAAAAAAGTTCTAGAGAGTTTTTAGAGCATAGTATTAAAGACTATAACTCTATGTTTAATACTAATTTTTCTACATCTGGTGATAATAAAGAAGGATTCCAAAACTATTACAAAGATATTTCTCTAAGAATGAAACAAAAAGGTCTAGATATTTTAATTGTTGTTAATATGTTTTTAACTGGTTTTGATGCAACAACATTGAATACATTATGGGTAGATAAGAATCTAAGACTTCACGGACTTCTACAAGCATTCAGTAGAACCAACAGAATATTAAATGAAGTTAAAACATTTGGTAATATAGTGTGTTTTAGAGATTTAGAGAAAAATGTAGATGAATCCATTTCTTTATTCGGAGATAGAGATGCGAAGGGTATTGTTTTATTAAAAACATTTAGCGAATATTATAATGGATACGAAAAAGATGGAAAAAGAATAGAGGGGTATAAGGAACTAATTAATAAGTTAGAAGAAAAATTTGGGTCATTACAAATTATTGGAGAACAAAATGAGAAAGAATTTATTAAATTATTTGGTGGAATATTGAAAGTTAAAAATATACTTTCTTCATTTGACGAGTTTATTGGAAGTGAAATCTTAACTGAAATGCAATTCCAAGATTATCAAAGTGTGTATTTAGATTTATACAATAAATTAAGAAATAATTCCGGAGCTGATAAAGAAAATATAAATGATGATTTGATATTTGAATTAGAACTAGTTAAACAAACAGAAATTAATATAGACTACATACTTCATTTAGTAGAAAAATACCATGATTCACATTGTAAAAATAAAGAAATATTGTCACAGATTAATAAAGCAATTAGCAGTTCGCCTTCTTTGAGATTGAAAAAAGAATTAATAGAAGAATTTATAAAACAAATTAATTCTGAAAAAAAGCAAGAATGAATACAATTTATTGATCAATGCAAGAGAGAAGAATTAGAATCGATAATTAAATCTGACGATTTGAATCATGAAGAAACATACAAATATGTTAATGCTTGTTTTAGGGATGGTGAAATAAAAGAAAACGGGACAGAGATAAGCAAAATTATACCTAAAATTTCAAGATTTTCTAAAGATAGTAATCGTCCTAAAATTAAACGTTCAATTATTCAAAAGCTAAAATCATTTTTTGAAAAATTCTTTGATATTTCTAGTTCCTATATTAAAGAAGAAAAGTAATTATAATATATAATAATTATTGCCTTTGGCTATAAATTTTTTGGTTGATAAAATTGATGATTGCTTAGATATTTTGGAGCTAAATGAATTATTTGACAAAACCGTTATTGAATTGAATTCCAGCAAAGATAATAGCAAATTATACTGTGATAATGTAAATAGAATGTTAACTGACTCAAGAATTAAACAACTTATTGAATAGTATTTCTTAATTTAAATTAAAGAAGGCATATAAAAAATCAATTAATACTTAAAAGTTTTGAAGAAAGAAATCTTCTCATTTTAAGTTATATGGTTTAAAAAGTTGCTGAATAAAACTCATTAATCTAGAAAGGGACATAAAATATTCATCTCTCATATTTCCATTTTCATCAAGTTTTGGAAGACGCTCGTAATGGTTCCTTACATTTCTTGAATTAACCAGCCATTCGATATCATCTTTAAAAACTAATTCTTTATTTTCAGACTTTCTCATTTCTTCTCTAAGAATCCCAATAATTTCGCTATAATGTCTTGCACTATCTTTTAAACATGAAAAATTAACACATATTTGTCCATTAGGGAAAAGTAGCACTGAAAGTTCTTTTGGAGAAGCATATTGTGCTTTATA
Source organism: Mycoplasmataceae bacterium (assembly GCA_031273215.1). Taxonomy (GTDB): domain Bacteria; phylum Bacillota_I; class Bacilli_A; order Mycoplasmatales; family Mycoplasmoidaceae; genus Malacoplasma_A. The sequence continues at coordinate 33,670 of JAISSF010000010.1, read as the reverse complement.
GCATAATTCTATAAACTCCTTTGTTATGTATTCTACAAATTTTTTTGTCATATGGCTATTATATTGTTTTAAAATGAAAATAAAATAAATAATTAGTAAGGACTTGTTTTAAATTGCAGATCAAGTTTATCTATAGTTCCTCAACAGAATTAAGAAGTGCAAGCTTACACTCGGTAATACTTGTATCGTCTCAATTAAAATACATATTAATTGGAAGCCTAGAGTTTGCATAGATAACTCTCTTTTGATCAAATGTTAAATTGCTTGCTTCTAAATTATCAGTAGAGTTTAATAATGTTAAATTTCCGATATTATTAATAAGTTTGGAATCTCTTAATGTTTCACCGTGACGAGGATTTTGCGGGAAAATATGTTCAAGTTGGAAATCAGTATCAAAATCCCTATTAATAATTGTTAAAATAATTTTTGTAATTTTTTCTTCAATATTATCAAAGCAAGCGTGCATAAATTCATTATTAGGTCTTATTTCATCTATAGAAACGTTTCTGATTGCATTTTGCATATCTATAAAATTAGCGGCAGGGGTATATGCTCAAGATGCGTCTTGAGATTGTGAACAAACAAGTCTACGTATATTTATTTTTAGTCATACTACATATTATAGTGTGTCCACTTTTATTCTAAAATTCTTTAAAAACTGGACTTTTCATTGGAGTTAAATGGCACTTTTTGCCTATTTTAAGCATATCGATTTGCAAAATTTTATTATATAATTATATAATAAGAAAAAATTTTTTGACCCTTTTTGGCACTTTTGTGGTAACTTATTAATGTATGAGCAGAAAACCCATAATAATCAAAATTACAAAGTATGATAACGATCCGAGCAGAATTGGAGATAAACTTGAGATCAGTTCTAATATAATAGGAAATGTAAAACCTAAAAACCAAGTGAAACAAAATAAGAATAAAACTAAGAAACCAAAAATGACTGTTGAGAAATTAGCTAATATTCTAATGGAATTTATTGCTAGACAGGAACAGTTCAACCGTAACATAGTCAAACTAAACAACTTGAAAACAGAATAATCTATTTTATCCTTCTAATCTCCCTCCACACAGCTAACCCCACCAAAACCACCCTCTAATTCTCCCCACATACCATTATTTTTTTAATATAATTAAGATATGTTGGTTTTAAACCCAACTAAGAAAGTTCTTTGAAAACTAAATAGAATCCGTCAATTTATACGAGAGTTTGATCCTGGCTCAGGATTAACGCTAGCGGTATGCATAATACATGCAAGTCGAGCGGGTGTAGCAATACATCAGCGGCAAACGGGTGAGTAATGTGTATTCAATCTGCCCTTTAGAGGGGAATAACTAGTCGAAAGATTAGCTAATACCCCATAGGTAACGAGTTCGCATGAACTTTTTATTAAAGTTGGGTTTCCAACGCTTTAGGATGAGAGTGCAATTTATCAGATAGTTGGTGAGGTAATGGCTCACCAAGTCTATGACGAATAGCTATACTGAGAGGTAGAATAGCCACAGGGGAACTGAGACACGGCCCCCACTCCTACGGGAGGCAGCAGTAGGGAATTTTTCACAATGGGCGAAAGCCTGATGGAGCAATACCGCGTGGATGATGAAGGTCTTTGGATTGTAAAATCCTTTTATTAGGGACGAATGAGTCTGTTAGGAAATGAGCAGACAGTGACTGTACCTTTTTGAATAAGTAACGGCAAACTTCGTGCCAGCAGCCGCGGTAATACGAAGGTTACAAGCGTTATCCGGATTAACTGGGTGTAAAGGGATGCGTAGGTGGAAGAGTAAGTTTGGTGTTAAATTTTGCAGCTTAACTGTAATGTGCATTGAAAACTACTTTTCTAGAGTGTGTTAGAGAGTTTTAGAACTCCATGTGGAGCGGTGGAATGCGTAGATATATGGAAGAATACCGGTGGCGAAGGCGAAAACTTAGAACATTACTGACACTTAGGCTCGAAAGTGTGGGGAGCAAATAGGATTAGATACCCTAGTAGTCCACACCGTAAACGATGATCATTAGAAATTTGTACGTTGGTACAAGTTTTGTAGCTAACGCGTTAAATGATCCACCTGAGTAGTACATTCGCAAGAATGAAACTCAAACTGGAATTGACGGGGACCTGCACAAATGGTGGAGTATGTTGTTTAATTTGTCAGCACACAAAAACCTTACCAGGGATCGATCCTAGGCAAAACGTTGGAAACAACGCGGAGGTTAACCTAGAGACAGGTGGTGCATGGCTGTCTTCAGCTCGTGTCGTGAGATGTTGGGTTAAGTCCCGCAACGAGCGCAACCCTTTTTGTTAGTTAATTTATCTAACAATACTGCCTACGAAAGTAGGAGGAAGGTGGGGACGACGTCAGGTATCACGCCCTTTATATCCTGGGCCACAAACGTACTACAATGGTCGGTACAAAGAGTCGCAAATCAGCAATGGTGAGCTAATCTTAAAAGCCGATCTCAGTTCGGATTGAGGATTGCAATTCATCCTCATGAAGCTGGAATCATTAGTAATCGCGAATCAGACATGTCGCGGTGAATACGTTCTCAGGTCTTGTACACACCGCCCGTCGCACTATGAGAGCCGTTAATACTTAAAACCGTTTAGATAACTTTATTGAATCGGACGTCTAGGGTAGGAACGGTGATTGGAGTTAAGTCGTAACAAGGTACCCATACGAGAACGTGTGGGTGGAACACCTCCTTTCTTCGGAGTTATTTTTTAACACGATTTATCGTGTACACATTAAATCCATATGAATGTTAACCAAAAATTTATTTTACAAACATGATTATGGTCGGGTTCTATTTAGTTTTGAGAGATACTTTCTGTATCAACCAAAGATGTCCGAGTGGCATCTTTTTTTAATATAATTTTAATATGATTAAAAAAAATGACGCAGTAGTTTGTATTAATACAACTTTACGTTCAAGTATGCCACTTACTCTTTATAAAAAATATAATTTTACACCAATATATATTTATTTAGAAAATAAAAAACCATTTGTTGATTACATAGCTGTTTATAAAGAGTTTAAGAAGAAGATACCAGGACTTGTTGTTATTAGAGCTCCTAGCTTAAATCCTAAAGATATATTACCTAAATTAAAAAAATATAACATTATCGCATTAATGCCTTATGAAGAATCCGTTGTTTATGCAGATGAATTAGCGAGTTTACTCAAAATCAAAGGGAATGATCCTAAAATGACATTAATTAAAAAAGATAAAGGAATGCTCAATGAATATTTAGAAAAAAAACATATTAGAGTTCCTAAAACATTGCGCAGTACTTCTAAAAATATTTCATTGACTCAAATAGATAAATTTTTCAAAAATAAATTTCCTATTATTATTAAACCAGTAGAGGGAACAGGAAGCATTGGAGTAGTTTGTTGCAACAACAAGAAAGAAGTAGAAGATGCTTTGAGATTAAATAATACATTAGGAAGTAAATTCCGAGTAGATAAAGAAATGATTTATCAAGAATGTATTAAAGGAACTGAATATGTAGTTAATTTTGTTTCGTCTAATGGTAAGCATGTTTTTACCGATTGTTGAAAATACCATAAATATATTAATAATCTAGGAAATTCTATTTATAAAATGGATGAATATGTTACTAATTTTAATCCCGAAGTTTTAAAATGTATTGAATATTGTAAGAAAATACTTGATGCTACTAATCATAAATACGGACCTACACACTTCGAAGTGATGTATGATAAAAAAGGACCTGTGCTTATTGAATTGAATTTAAGAATGTTTGGCGGACATAATTTTTTAAATAATCCAGTAATTGATAAGTATTCTACTTATGAATTAGCTCTCCTTAGCTATATTGATGATGCGAAAATACTTAATAAATATTTAAAAGAACCGTTAAAGTACTCTAATAAAGAAACTAGAGTCGCCTATTGTTTGACAGCAGAAAAATCTTTTAAATATAACTTAAATCCCTTACCCTTCTTCAAAAAACTTAAATCTTATTATGAATCTGAATTTAACTATAAAATTGGTGATTTGGTGCCTAAAACGACCACGTTATTTGAATTAATTGGAGAAGTTCAACTTAAGAATAAAAACAGAAAAGTAGTTTTAGGTGATATTAAGAAATGTGAAGCGTGAGAAAAACAGTATCTATCTTAATTACACTTTTTTCCCCTAAGGGTGAAATTATGTAAGATTTTTTACAATTATTACCCCTAAGGGTGAAATTATGTATATAATTATATTATGATGGAGATTATTAAAAGAGACTATTATATAGAAAAACTATTAAACTTTAAGAATACAAATGTTGCTAAAGTATTAATCGGTATTAGAAAATGTGGTAAAACTGAAATATTAAAGCAATTCATTAATATTGTAAAAACTCAAGGAGATACAGTTTTATTTTATGATCTTAATGATTATGATATTAGAACTAAATATATCAAAGAAGGAGTTTTATATAATGAAATCAAAAAAAATCTTAAACAAACAAACAAAACATATATTTTCATTGATGAGGTTCAAGAAGTAGAAAGATGGGATGAAGTTGTTAATAGCTTAGTGAGAAATAAAAATATTGATCTATATATTACTGGTAGTAACTCAAAAGTACTTTCTTCTAATTTGCCAACTATTTTAAAAGGAGTAACTGTCCCTATTTATGTTTTCCCCTTATCATTTAATGAAATTAAAGACCATAGTTCATATAAAGGCAAAACCGATGAATTTATTTTAGAAGAATATGTTCGCTATGGAGGAATGCCGGGAAGATTGAGTTTTGGAACAGAGCAAACATTAGATTATTTAAAGATGGTTTATAGCGAAATTTTAGAAGTAGATATACTGTCTAAAAAAATTATCAATAACGTTGATGAATTAATAAAAATTTATAATTTTATATTATCTAATATTGGAAGAGTAATTTCTACTAACAATATCTCTCTAACTCTTAAAAATCACAATAATACTAGTATTAAAAATGAAACTGTTATAAAGTATGCTGATTGACTTAGCGCAGTATTGTTGTTAAATAAAATTGAAATATGAAGTGAAAGAACTAAAAATATGTTAAAGAATTATTCTAAATATTATTCACAGGATATAGGATTAGCTAATTCTCGTGCTGATGTGCCATTTGCATATGCATTGGAGAATATAGTTTTATCTCATCTTAAAATTAACGGATATGAAGTTTTTTCTTACGGAAATAATGAAGATAAAGAAATTGATTTTGTTGCCAAAAAAAATAAAGAAACAATATTTATTCAAGTTGCATACGAAGTGGTTCCTAATGAGTATGACAAAAATGGTAAAGTGCTAACAGGAAATTACCATAGAGAGATTGGTAATTTAAGAGAACTGAAGAATTCTAATAAAAAAATTGTTATTAGTTATAAAAATAAAACTTATACAGAAAATGACGGAATTCAAGTAATCAATTTATTAGAATGACTTAAAAGTATTGTATAGAACTATTTGCTATGTTGCTTATAAAACTTTTTAACTTCTGGACTAACAAGAATTTGTGATTTCTTGAAGTTCTTAATTTTTAACCATTCAATTGTTTTAACCCTTGATAAAGCTACATATAATTGTCCACTCACAAATATATTCTTACAATCTACAATTGCTCTATCTAGGGTCATCCCTTGCGATTTATGGATAGTTAGAGCATAAGCGGGGATTAAGGGGATTTGCTTCATAGAGGCTACTTTTTTACCTTTAAAACTGTATTTAATTCATGTATATGGTTTAAGCTTAATTGGTTTAGTTTTGTTTTCAAATAAAACTGTAACTGATTTCTCACCTTTTTTATTAACACAAGATTTAACTACTCCAACACTACCATTTACATATTCACCATTCTTATCATTAACAATTGCAATGACTCTTGTTTCTGGTTTAAGTACTAATTCTACTTTAGCAATACAATCTTTACCAATACTTTCTTTATCATGGGCAAACTTTTTATTTCGTTTTCCATGAATCTCTGCTTCAAATTTAGTAGCTTCACCCTTTAATTCGCTTAACTTCTTATTGTTTCAGTTATCACATTCATCATTAGTAGAGAAAAAGATAGTAGTATCTTCAGGTAATTTATTATTCTTGCACTTCTCAATTGTTTCTTCCATTGATTTGTTTCAATTACCAACCCTAATGTTTTGTAAGAAATCAATAAACTTCTTGTCCTTTTGTCTAAATACTTCATCTAAAATAATTACATCAATATTAGCATCAATTCATCTAGGAGATTCAAATAATCATTGGGTTTTCTTTTTCTCGTATGATTTAACTACAGGAGCAATTTGGTAGAAATCACCTGTAAAGATAATTGATTTACCACCCAATGGTTTATCATTCTTTAATGCTTGTTTTAAGATTTCATCAATTAATTCAAATGTATCAGCTCTTAACATTGATACTTCATCAATAATAATTACATCTACTTGACTTAGTCTAATAGAGATACCATAGAATAAGAAAGAAGATTTCATATATCCTAAATAACCCATATCACTTCGATTTTGTAATCCAAATAGTTTGTGAACGGTAATACCACCTAAGTTTAATGCGTTTATACCTGTTGTAGAGGTTAAAGCAACATTCTTACCCATTTCTTTAAGTTCCTCATATATTTTCTTAACTAAATAAGTCTTTCCTACCCCTGCTGCTCCAGTTATAAGAAAGCTCTTCCCTTTTAAACAATCTTTAATAATTTTTTTAGTATCAACCACTATATACATTATAGAAAGAAGTAAAAATGTGTATGATATAATCTATATAATGATTATCTTAGTTTGAGCGCAAGACATAAATGGTGGTATTGGGATTAATAACACCCTACCTTGAAATATTAAAGAAGAAATGCAACATTTTCGTTCTACTACCCTAAATAAAACAATTGTCTTTGGAGAAAGAACATATATGGGAATCGGTAGACCTTTACCTAATAGAGAAAATATTGTTTTAACTAGAAATGAAAACCTAGTTATTCCTGGGGTTAAAGTATATACAGACTATAAGAAACTAATGGAAGACTATAAAGATAAAGATCTATATATCTGTGGTGGTAGTTCGATCTATGCACTATTTCAACCATATGCAGATCAATATATTATTTCATTTATTAAAAAACCATATGCAGTAGACACATATGTAGCAGATATGCATTTAGAAGATTTTGAATTAATAAAAGAAGATGACTCACATGAAGAGTTTAGTATTAAATGATATTCCCGTAAAGCTTAAGCTTATTCTAATACTAGCGGATCTTCTATAATTGGGATTTGTTTCTTCTTAAATCAATTAAACTTAACTTCATATGGATATTTCTCTAAAACTTTCTCAATAACTTTTTCCATAGGTTCATTAGGTAATTTTTTTCAGTCAAGTTTGTGGTTAGTTGAATATTTATCAAATAATTTCATTTGCATTAAAATCAAACTCAAATCTTTAGATTTAGCTGTACCATAGTTGATTTCACGATTTCTTCTCTTAGACATAAACATACCCAATACAAAGAAACCAACTAAATAGATAGATAATATCCCAACGTTTTTAAGTACAATCATACTATTTTCATAAACATTTGTACCTGAAGCAATATTGAAAATAATTGCACCTTCAGCATGGATTAAATAATTGAAGGGAACAATGTGTGAAATGTATTGGAAAATCGGGAATTGCATAAATGAAGGGAATGTACCAAATCCACATGATATATTTAATACAAGGAAAATAATTAAAACAAACGTGGATATCGTTTTGTCCCTAAACGAGTACCAGATACCTTGTACCATGGTCGAGAACACAATCCCGGCAAAGGCAATGAGCATACACTCATAGAAGAAACCCATACCCAATCCAAAGAAGCCAAGCGCTCCTACGGCCAACATAATAATTAATGTTTGTAATAAAGAGAATGTTCATGCTACTAATGATTTAGACATATATCATTGGTAAGAGTTCAATTTCTTAACTCTTTTCTTTCTATCGAAAGTAGAAAGCATACTAAACGCACCAACTCATGTTCCAAGAGCTAAAAACATTTCACCAATTCCAACACCATATATTGCAAACTTCTCATTAGGAATATCGTCATTAACAATTCTACCAGCATCCACATCAGGAATAGCAACTGCACAAATCTTTGCTAAAGCAGCAGATACAATAAAGTTACTAGCCATACTTAAGATTTCACTAGTAACAAAGTTCTTTTGGAAAGATACATATTTATTGACAGAGTGATCAGTAATATCGCCTAATCCACCAGCAAGAAAGTTATCCGTAAAATTAGTTGGGAAACCAATAATCATATAGTATGGTGATTCTTTAACATTTCATTTATTAGTATCCACATCATATGATGTAAAGTTTTGTGATTGACTAGGACCATAGTACTCTATATTTTCTAATTTTGTTTTCTCATCAATAACTGCAACATACTTTTGAGTAAACTCATCATATGATAAACCTAAATCTACAAAATCATTATCTTTTCATTGACCCATAAAATCATCAACTAAACTATTTTGAACATCACTAGTTGGTGTATCCAAATTCACTATAGCAATAGGTGTATTTCCTATCTTTGCAAATGGATTTCAAAAGGCAGCAATACAAATAAAACCGTAAATAAGAGGCATTAATAATAAACCAATAAATTTAACTATTTTCTTTCTAGAAGAACAAGAAAGTTCAACAAATTCGTTTTTATATGATTCACCAATTTTGCTGCTCATAATGTTATATTATACAACCTCACTCCTTACTATAATAATTAATGTAATGAGTAAATACGGTGTAGAAATACTAAAACGTGAAGGTAAAAATAAATTAGTTGTTGAGGCGGATAGAATTAAAACTAGTGGACTTGGTAAAATGACATTAGATAAATTATCCAAAATAGTTATAAAAGGTTTTGATGGTGTGAATAAGAGAATAGATAAATTAGAAGATAGAATAGTGAATTTAGAAGATAGATTCGATAATTTAGTTACTAAAAATAAGCTAAAAGAGTAATCCACTATATGTTTCCTTACTTTTATACCTTTGATGCTTATAATATTAGCATAGGAGTATAGCTCAGTTGGTTAGAGCACACCCCTGATAAGGGTGAGGTCGATGGTTCGAGTCCATTTACTCCTACCAATTGGGGGATTAGCTCAGTTGATAGAGCACCTGATTTGCATTCAGGGGGTCAGGGGTTTGAGTCCCCTATTCTCCACCAATATTCATTTTGTCCGAAATAAGTTTAGTAATAAATAACCAAAGAAAATATTTTCAAAGTGGTATTTTGCGTAGCGTTGATTTTAGAAAAAAACAATTAAAATTACTTAAACAAGCATTAGTTAAGAACTACCAAGGGATTGTTAGTGCTTTAAAAGCTGATATTAATAAATCAGAAGAGGAAGCTTATATTAGTGAATACACTATTGTAATGAATGAATTAGATTGTGCTCTTAAGCATATTTCTAAATGAAGTAAAGAAAGAAAAGTACCTAAAACTTTAATGAATATCTTCTCGCAAGGATATGTAAGACATGAACCTTATGGAGTATGTTTAATTTGTTCTCCTTGAAACTATCCCATCCAATTATGCTTTGTACCTTTAATTGGTGCAATTATGACCGGGAATACAGCAATTCTTTACTTATCTCCTTTTGTTGCTGAAACAAATAAGATAATTAAAAAAATTGTTAGTCAAATATTTAACAATAAATATGTTGCAGCTTATGAAGTGTGAGAATTAGCTTATGAGGACTTATTTCCTCAAGATAACAAATATGATTTTGTTTTCTTTACTGGAAGCAATAGAGTAGGAAGAATCATAAGTGAACAATGTAATAGAACATCTACTCCCTTTGTTTTAGAAACTGGTGGTAAATCTCCGACAATTGTTGATGCTAAAGTTAATATTATTAATGCTGCTAAAAAAATTGCCCGTGGTAAATGATTAAATAGTGGACAAACATGTATTGCACCTGATTATTTAGTATTAGATGAAAAGATTTATGATAAGTTTATTGCTGAATTAATTAAACAAATAAAAAATATGTATGGTGACAACATGCCTAAAATTATTACTAAAGTACATTTTGAAAGATTGATGAGTTATGTTAATGAAAATAATTTGATTTATGGTGGACAAAACGAACCAGCTTCTAACACTATTCACCCAACTTTAATTAGAGCAAATGGATTTGAAGATAAATCTATGCAAGAAGAAATCTTTGGACCAATATTGCCAATCATTACTTATAAAAAGATTGATGAAATTTTACCAATTATTGCTAATAGACCTAAACCCTTAGCCCTATATATATTTAGTAATGATAACAAATTTGTGGATAAGTGCTTAAATACAATTAATAGTGGTGGAGTATGTATTAATGATACCATTATGCATATTACTAACCATCACTTACCATTTGGAGGTATTGAAGAATCTGGAGTTGGAAACTACCACGGTAAATATAGTTATCACACATTTACTCATGCTCGAGCTGTATTAAAAACTAGCACAAAAGTAGATAGTAAATTATTTTACCCTCCTTGAACTAAAAAGAAGATGAAATTATTGAAGAAAGTAATATAATTTTTTTATGAGCATTAGTAATAATAAGTTTGATAAACGTATAGAAGGAAAAACTTATATTTTTGTTAACTTAGCATTAGTTTTGGTATTAGCTGGAATTGCTACTTATTTAGATCAAATTCTTACTCTCAATAAACTTTGTGGTGTAACTTATTTCGATTGAATGGAATTAACTATCATCCCTTTATGAATTTTCAGTGTTGCTTGTATGATTGCTTTAAAACATAATGGAAAGAAAGATGTTAAATGATTAATGTTTACTGCTATTGTATGTTGTGGGTTAGCTGAATTTGCTAAACCATTCTTTGGTATTGTTTTACATATTGATAGAAGTTTTGGTTTCGCTTTCTTCTTTGTAACTCAATTATGTATCTTTATTGCTTTATTAATTGAACACCCATTTAAAAAGAAAGATTTATACACTGGATTGGTGATTGGAGCAATGTGTGCTTTCTATATTACTTATTGAGTTTATGATGATAGAAGCAATCATGATTTAAAAATGAAAATTGCTTATCCTTGTTATATTGGTTTATTAAACTTATTACTATGAAGAGCAATTGTATTATTTACAAGAGATCGTTCTTACTTCATTTGATTCATTGCTGCTTTATGTTTCTATGTTAGTGATGGTTTAGTTACGATGCACATTACTTGAAATGCAGGATTAGCATTCACTATGTGATTAACTTACTTTGGAGCAATCTTTGCTTATGGTATTAGTTATATTAAAGATACGGGAAGAGTACTTTAGTTTTCTGTTTCAATTTTACTAAGTATATTCTTATAAACTTCATCAGCAAAATCCAATTCTTTTTCTAATTTCTCTGCTGTTCTAATAGTTGGTTTAGTGGCTGGAGATTTAGGTACAAATAAAGCACAACAATCGATATATGGTTCGATGGAAATATCATAAGTTCCATATTTTTGTGCCAATTCAATAATTTCTGATTTATCATGAATTAATAATGGTCTTAATACCAAGAATCCTTCAATTGCATTTTGGATCGTAGTCATCGATTCAATTGTTTGACTTGCAACTTGTCCTAATGATTCTCCAGTAGCAATCGCTTGATAATTATTTTGTACCGCTAAATCACGTGCGATTCTAAAGAAATACCTACGCATTAAAGTAATTTGATATGCTTTAATAGACATGTGTGCAAGCTCGTTTTGCAAGTTAGTAAAATTACAAACATATAGTTTTGGTTCATAAATATCTTTTGCAATCACTTTAACTAATTTCTTAACTTTCTCTAAAGCTTTAGGATTAGTATGAGGAGGGGTAATAAAAGTTAAGAAATCAACAATAAACCCTTTCTTTAATAATAGTTTAGCAGCCACGGGACTATCAATACCACCAGAGATTAAAACCAATACTTTTCCATTAATCCCTAAAGGGAATCCACCCATACCTTTAATCTTATCAAAATAGAAAATAGATTTATTATGCTTAATCTCAATATTAACTCTAATTTCTGGATTGCGTACATTAACGTGGTAGTTAGGTAAAGTGTCTAAAATTAATCCACCCATCTCTTTATTAATCTCCATAGAGTTTAGTTTATATGATTTATCTGTTCTTTTAGCATCAACTTTAAATGTAGTTTCTTTGTTAGGCAGTATTTTAACAATATCTTGACTTAGTTCTTTTAAATCGGTAGTGCTTTCATAAGCTTTAATGATTAAAGCGATACCACTAACTTGCTGCAATACATGAATAATCTTGTCTACATTCTCTTCAGTAATGTTATCTACAATAATAGCATCATAACCTTTATTAATTTTAACATCCTCAAATTGTTTTAGTGAGTATCTAACATTGTTATGTAGTTTATCAACAAATAAATGACGGTTCTTACCCTTCAATGTTAATTCACCATATTTAATATAAACAATCATTATAGAAATTATAAGTATGATTTATAAATCATCTCTCTATACATATATATAGTAAGTTATAATTAATATATGGCTATTCAATATAAAGATGATGATATAAAAGTATTATCAGGACTTGAACATGTTCGTAAAAGACCGGGAATGTATATCGGTTCAACTGATATTAACGGTTTACACCACTTAATTTGAGAAATTTTCGATAACTCCGTAGATGAAGTATTATCTGGTAATGCTTCAACTATTACAGTTACATTAAAAAAAGATAATTCAGTGATTGTTTCTGATGACGGTCGTGGTATTCCTATTGGTATGAATAAAACCACTAAATTAAGTTCAGTTGATACTGTATTTACTGTATTAAATGCCGGTGGTAAGTTTGATGACTCTGCTTATAAATCTTCTGGTGGTTTACATGGTGTGGGTGCTTCTGTAGTAAATGCATTAAGTTCTTGGATGGTTGTTGAAGTTAGTAGAGATGGTTTATTATCTCAATCTAAGTATGAAGATGGTGGAAAGATTGTTCAACCATTACAAACTATTGGTAAGAGTTTTAAAACAGGAACAACAGTTCATTTTATGCCTGATACTAAAATCTTTAAGGAATTAAGATTCAACCCTTCTATCGTTGAAGAACGTATTCGTGAATCTAGTTATTTATATAAAAATTTAAAAATTGTTTTTAATGATGAAAATACTGATACTCATAAAACATTTGAATCTAAAACTGGAATTGGTGAATATGTAGAATTCATTAATGATGGCAAATCTGCTATTAACAATGTCGCTTACTTTGAAGGTAAATCACACCAAATAGAAGTGGAAGTGGCTTTACAATACACAACTAGCAATAGTGAAATCATCATTTCTTTCGCTAACTCAGTTAAAACTAGAGAAGGTGGTAGTCATGAAACATCTTTTAAAACCGCTTTAACCGAAGTTATTAACTACTGTGCTCGTAAATGAGAGTTATTAAAAGAAAGAGATAAAAACTTTGAAGGTGATGATGTTAGAGAAGGATTAACTGCTGTTATTTCAGTAAGAGTTCCTGAAAAACTAATTCAATATGAAGGACAAACAAAGAACAAACTATTTACACCAGAAGCTAAAACCGCTGTTAGTGATGTATTCTATGATAAATTCATGTATTGAATGGAACAAAACAAAAAGTTTGCTGAAAAGATTATTCAAAAAGCTTTAACTAGCCGTGATGCACGAATTGCTGCGAGAAAAGCAAGACAAGATGTTAAAGCGTTAAAAAATGTAAATAAACTAGGATCAATCAAATCTTCTAAACTAACTCCTGCTCAGTCTAAAGATTATGCTAACAATGAACTATTCTTAGTAGAGGGTGATTCTGCCGGTGGTACTGCTAAATTAGCACGTGATAAAGTTCACCAAGCAATCCTCCCACTTAGAGGTAAAGTTATTAACGTAGAGAAAGCTAAATTAAAAGATTTATTAACTAACGAAGAAATTGTAACTATCATTGCTTGTTGTGGAACTGGTATTAGTAATGATTTCAATATTGCAAATATAAAATATGATAAAATCATTATTATGACTGATGCCGATGTTGATGGCTCACACATTCAAGTATTATTATTAACGTTCTTCTATAGATTTATGAAACCAATGATTGAATCTGGACATGTATATATTGCTATGCCTCCTTTGTATAAATTTACTAATAATAATTCAAAGAAATCTGTGTACATATGAGATGAAGAAGAATTAGAAGAGTTAAAAAATAAAACCGCTAACCATACAATCCAAAGATATAAGGGTTTAGGTGAAATGAATTCTGAACAATTAAAGGAAACTACGATGGATAAAGCTAGTAGACAATTAATTAGAGTATCAATCGAAGATGCTGCTTTGGCTGAAAGAAGAGTAACTGAATTAATGGGAGATAACTCCGCTATTAGAAAAACTTGAATCGATAATAATATTGATTTCACCCTTCAAAGCGAATAATGAATAACAAAAAAACACTAACATCTACATTTTTTGGTATCCTAATGGCGGGTTTACTTGTTGGAATAGGCTTCTTATTAGCAGATATAAACATCCCGCGTTATTTAATTGCTATTTTAATAGTTTCATATTTCTTAAATTTAGCTTGTGGTTTTATTATTCTAGTTTCTAAAGTAAGAACAGATACAGTTAAAGCTTGTTGATTGTTTGTTATTATCTTGTTACCTATTGTCGGTTTGATTCTATTCTTCTTTTTTGGTGTAATCCCTTTTAAGAAGAAAGATTACAATGAATATGAAAATGTATTTGGAAATGTGGATATTAAAGATGTTGAAGAAAGTAAAAAGATTATTAAAAATGAAACCAAATGGAATGCCTACAAATTAAACTTTAATACAATGCACTCCCCTATCTATACAGATACTAAAATAGATATTATTAAAAATAACAATGATATTCTTAAACAATATATTGATTTAGTAAGAAGTGCTAAAGAAACAATTTACATTCAAACATATGTAATTAAGAAAAGTGTATTTTTCTACACTTTAGCAAATGAAATGGCTAAGAAGGCTAAACAAGGGGTAAAAGTATATTTTGTATATGATTGGGCTGGTTCATATAGAAAATTCAATTCTAAGGTTATTAGAATGCTTGACAAGGCCGGTGTACATGTAGCTGTATTCAACTATAATAGATGAATCCCTATAAAATCATCAATTAACTTCAGAAGTCACCAAAAGATGTTGATTGTCGATTCTAAAGTATGCTTCTATGGTTCTTCTAATATCACTGAAGAGTATTTACAAATTAATACTAATAGAAATATTTTCTTCGATATTAACTATATTATTACTGGAAAGATTATCAATTCATTAATTGATACATTTATTTATAACTTTAAAAAATATACAAATGCTAGTGAAGAAGTTAAAAAACAATTAAAGTTTAGAAAAGCTATTGAAAACAAAGACAATGGTTCATCAACGCAGTTAGTACTTGGCTATCCAGATTGCAAATATGATAACATTAACTTCTCGGTGCTTTCCATTATTAATACTGCCAAGAAATCTATCACTATAGTTAATCCATTCTTATTGCCTACTAATGAAATTGTACAAGCTTTAAAGATTGCTGCTTGAAGAGGGGTTAAAATTAAAATTATTTTACCTCACAGGAATAGCGATAAAAACTACTCTTTGTTAATAAACAGATATTTATACGCTGATTGAATTAAGAACAATATTGAAGTATATGAGTTTAATATGTTTGTACATACTAAATTCATCATTGCGGATGAGGAGTTGTGTTTTTTCGGGTCGAGTAACTTAGACCACAGATCTTTAATGATTAACTTTGAAAACTCAATATTATTTAAAGACAAAGAATTTGCTGGTGAACTAAAAGATATCTACGATAGCTATGAAAAATACTCATTAAAAGTAGATAAAGCTTTTATCAAGAAATACGTTCCGCTTAGAAAAAGAGTTGGTCACCAATTATTACAAATATATAAGCCGCTTGTATAATAATTAATATCATGAAAAACAAATTACTTCTTAAAATTTCTGCTCCAGTTGTAATTGCCACTGGGGGGGGTATGCTTCCGTTAACTACTACTTCATGTTCCGTTATTAAACCTGAAATTGATTGATTTGGAGAAAAAAGTGTTAATATTAATGGTACTAACGTTGATCAAAATACCATTACTTTAACCGGTTATTTTACCGAAGATTTCAATGATCCTATTATTACATTCTTAGACCAGGATGGACAAGAATTATTAGAAAATGATCAAAGATTAATCACTATTCATGAACACTTAGAAGTTGCTGTCGAAAGAACAAATAGTAAAGAATTTACATTAAACTTTATTCCCCTTCACCCTGCTATTACCGAACAAGATGATATTGAAAGATGTATTAATGCTAACCTTTGTAAGATAAAATTCTATTTTAAACACAAAAAAACAAACATCGATTACACATTTGAAAAAAAAGTTGTTTTCCAAACATCCAATATACTGGATTTATCATTTAGTTTTGATCAAACAGCCGATCCTGCTGAATATTTAGAATCCATCCCTTCCGTTGAAGATTTCGCTACTCAACCGATAAATGTATTAAGACCGTACAGTTCAGGTTATAGCTTCGAAGATGTTGTTGAATATGGCAGACCTATTTTTTTTGGATATAAAACAGATCCTGTTGATCCCCCTGAAGATCCTAGTGATTTGCCCGCTTATAAAGAAATGTTACAACGGTATGTTGATATTAGTAACATAATCAAATCTGATATTTGTTATTTCACAAAAGTAATTATTGAACAAATTTTAACATATTCTGTTCCTTTAACCATTAAAGACTTTAAAGCAACTATCGAAGATTTTCAATATGATATGAACACCGCTACAATTTTAAATTGTAAAGTTAGTGCTCATGCTGATATAAAAGCATTGAGTTTGTTTAACGGAACTGTTGATATTAACGCCAATATTAATTCTCCATATCAATTCTTTGGCACTTTTCGAAAAGAAATGCAAAATATTACACCATATTTTTCGCAATTAGTTCCTGTATTAAAAGCCGATAGTGAAGACAAAGAGCAACCCTTATACGATTGTTCTGTTGATTTATATGTAGCTGGTGGTATTGTAAATAAAAAATATGATCAATTTTTTAGTTATGTTGGCTCTAATTATTTTGGTGACCTTGGAAGTCAAGCTGCTTTAGGAATATATATTCCCTTGTATTGATTATCTAATTTACCAAGTATAAATTTACTACAAATTGCTGACACTCCTTTTAGCGCAACAGATAAATTCCAATTAAAAAATGTTGAAGATTTAACTACTGATAA
The DNA here is from genome assembly GCA_031273215.1 of Mycoplasmataceae bacterium. Lineage (GTDB taxonomy): Bacteria > Bacillota_I > Bacilli_A > Mycoplasmatales > Mycoplasmoidaceae > Malacoplasma_A. The sequence goes on along the minus strand of JAISSF010000010.1, from coordinate 16,333 downwards.
TTTCTTAAATGTAGGTATGTTTAAGGATAAAGGATTTACTGACTATGATGATCCAAGTGGATTTGGTAATTCATATTTCTTAGAAGATGCTGAACATATCGGAGATAACAATTTTACTTGCACAATTCAAAATGAAGACGGTACTCATATTATTCCTTGATATAAAGTTATGATGTTTTACCATGGTCAAAATTCTAATTATATTCAAGATGCTGATGGGAAATATCATATTGAATACTTTCTAAATAAATGCTTTGTTGATTCAAACAATAAGAGAACTATCCCATCTGAAGCTATAGAAAATTTAGTGACAAATTAGGATTAAAAAAATTCAAATATCCCATTGTTTTTTTTTTTTTTTTTTGATATAATTTGAAATGTGAACAAGAAAAATTTACTAAAAACACTACTTCCGATTTCTACTGCTGCTCTTGTTGGGGGGGGATATTTCACTTCGGTTTTTATTACATCATGTTCCGTTATTAAACCTGAAATTGTTTGAACTGGTGAAAAAAGTGTAAATATAAATGGAACGGGTGACAAAAATGTTTTAACATTACATGGATATTTTTTAAGAGATTTTAAAGATCCTAAAATTACATATTTAGATGAAAATGGTAACCAATTATTCGATGGCAATGAAAAATTGCGTATCATAATGGAAAAAATGATTATTAGTTGTGAAAGAGCAAATCAAAACCAATTTCAACTTAATTTCAATATCAGCCAAGATCAACTTGATTTAAGTGATTATAAAAAAGTTAATGGATGCTATATTAGATTTGATTTTCGCCATTCGAGAAATAAAACAAACTATGTATTTGAGAAAAAAGTTATTTTTCAAGACTCTAATATATTAGATCTAAAATTTAGTTTAGATAATACAATTAAACCTAGTGATTATTTAAAAACGATTCCTGATGTTCGAGATTTTGCTAATGAACAAATAAATACATTACAACCTTATAATGAAGGGTATAAATTCGATGGCATTGCTGATATGGGACGAGATGTATATTTTGGTTATAGAACTGATTATGTTTATTTGCCACCAACTCCAACGCCAGACCAACAAGCGGATTATGAAGAAATGATATCACGATATGTAGATATATCTAACATTTTAAAAGCTGACATGTGTTATCTTTGTCAAGTACTCCAAAATAACGTTGAAAGTTGAGTACCATTACCGATAACTACCTTTAAGATGGATATAGATGAGTTTAGATATGATATGAATACCTCAACAATCTTATCTTTCACTTGCAATATCTCTGCAAGTCTTTCTTCCTTAGGGAGTGCAAGTTTTAACTTTAAAATATTTAGTCCATATCAGTTATTTGGTGCATTTGAACGAGATTTTCCAGATAAAACTTATTTCTCACAATTAATCCCAGTACCCGTTGATGAAATCAATAATAGCGAAGGTGGTTTGTACGATTGCAGTGTATTGGTTGTTGTACTGGGTGAAGAGATGTTTAAATTTGATTGCTTTTATTCATACCCTGGTCCTGAAATTTTTGGTGATTTACAATTCCGAGCAGAAACAGGAGTATATCTACCTATATATTGATTAAGTAACTGCGAACAAATTAATTTATTAGAGTTAGACGAAGAACCTTTTACTGAAAGTAGTAAATTTCAGTTGATTAATAGCGCTGGGCTAACCTCTAATAATTTCTTAAACATTGGTATCTTTGAAGATAAAGGAGTACATGATGATGGATATTCTAGTGAAAATTTTGGCACTTCTTATTTTTTACAAGATGCAGCGCATATTGGTTATAATACTTTCAAAGTAAGAGTACAAAATACTAGTTTGGAATATGATTTGCCATGATATCAAGTGATGTCCTTCTATCGCGGAAAAGATGGTCCAGACAATATAAATTATGTTCAAGACCAAAATGGGAGCTACCATATCGAATATTTCTTAAATAATTGTTTTGTTGAAAGCAAAGATAATGTTGTACAGATAGTGCCTTCCAATTGTATAGAATTTAATTAATCAAAGATTCTTCCATTTCATCGGGAACATCTACATTAATATATTTTAGCATAGTAGGAGCAACATTAGCTAATTTACCATTTTCTTTTAAAGATATATTTTTGTCTGTAACAATAAAAGGTACTTTATTAGAAGTATGACTAGTCACTACTTCATCGTTCTCATCTAGCATCTTATCAGCATTACCGTGATCAGCAGTGATCATTAATGTATATCCATGAATTTGAGCTGCTTCATAAATTTTACCAATACACTCATCTACAATTTCTACTGCTTTAATAGTTGCTTCAAAATTCCCGGTATGACCGACCATATCTCCATTAGCAAAATTAGCAATGATTACATCATTGTTATCCATCTTATTAATAATATGTTCACAAATTTCATAAGCACCCATTTGAGGAACTTCATCATATGAAATGTTTTTTGCACTTTCTACAATGATTTTGTTTTCATAAGCATAATCAATATCTTCTCCGCCATCAAAGAAAAAAGTAACGTGAGCATATTTTTCTGTTTCTGCTACTCTTAATTGTCTAACTTTATTATTAGCTAGTGTTTCACCTAAACCATTCTTAATTTGTTGAGGTGCAAATGCTACAGCACTAGGGGTAATACCGTCATATTTCATCATGGTAACAAAATAGATGTTATTCTTTTTGTTTTTAGTTTGATAATCATATAAATTAGAATCAAAGATTAAGTGAGAGATTTCTCTTGCTCTATCTGGACGGAAGTTGAAGAAGATAAAGCTATCGTTATCTTGTAATGCCACTTCGTTCTTATCATAACTAGAATTTAATGCAGGAACGATAAATTCATCATTAACTCCTTTAGCATAGTTCTCTTTAATAAATTCAACTGGATTAGAGAAAGATAATTCAGCTTGTCCAACTAATGCATCATAAGCTTTTTGTACACGATCAAAGTTTTTATCTCTATCCATAGCGAAGTATCTTCCACTAATTGAACCTAATTTCACATTATTTTTCTTAAGGATAGGCAATAATTGAGATAAGTCTTCTAGAAATGCTTGTTGTTTTACATCCCTTCCATCAGTAACGGTGTGTAAAACTACAGGAATGTTTTTATCACCAACAAAGTTGATTAATGAAATTAAATGTTCTCAAGAACTGTGAACACCACCACGAGATACTAAACCAAATAAATGTAGTTTACCATTATGTTTTTTGGCATGGTTAATTGCATCATTAAAAGCTTCATTGTTATTGAATGTACCTGTTTTAATAGTATTATTGATAATAGACAACCCAGTATATACAATTCTACCAGCTCCGATGTTTAAGTGTCCAACCTCACTATTACCAACTTGCCCATCAGGAAGACCAACAGCCTCACAACTAGCATCAATTAAAGTATTAGGGTATTCTTTAATTAATCCATCTAAATTAGGCTTATTTGCATGGTATACGGCATTACCTTTTGTGGTATCAGTTATTCCAACTCCATCCATAATGATTAACGCTACTTTATTCATTTTATAATATTATAAAGATGGTTAATAATAATGCCTTTAGTAAATTCTTTGATATTCAGCATGTTTCTATGATGTTTTTCGGAATTGTTATTGTTTATTTTTTATATTTAATTGCTAAAAAAATATATTTATACGGTCGATATAGAATTGTATTCCATATCTTCCCTAAGATGGATGCTAAATCAATTGCTAATACTGCTATGGTTATTTCTATCTCTATTAGTATTATTATTTTATTAACTGCTCTAAGTGCGGGAATTATGGGTATTTTCTTCAGAGTTTATCCAAGTTGAAGAGCAACAATTGAAGGTATTTTAATTAAGATTGGTGGATTAACATTTGGACCAATTGTAGGTATCTTTATTGGTGCAACAACCGATATTCTAACCGTTACTTTAACCGCGGGAATGTTCCACTATGGTTATTTCATTTCTGCCTTAGCATACGGTTTCTTTGCTGGTTTAATTAGACAATTAATGCTTACTAATAAGAAAAACAATATGTTTGTTTCACTAATCTCAATGACTGTATTCTCTGTTTTAGCTTGTGTAGTTTGTGGAGTTTATTTATATTACATGAATAATGGTGAACCTTATTCTATTAGCATCTTCTCTTTAGAGATCGCTTTACCTACTTTAGATGTTATTGGAATTATGGTTGGTACAATTTTATCAGTTGTAGCTATTTGTTGAATTCTATATTTCACTAACTATAAAAAGATGTTTAGAATTGTAACTTTAAAAGCTAAATACTACCGTTTATATGGTAAATATGAAAATAAATATCGTAGTAATTTATTTAACGGAATTAATGTAAATGAAAATGCACAAAAACTATTGGATTTAGAAACTAAATATAGTTTTGGTATTGCTTCTTTAAAATCAAAAATAAATGATATTTATATTAATATAAAGAACAGTGATAAAGGATTCTTATTCTATTTAGTTCCGGTTATTTTATTATTAACAACTGGTGAAACAATAGTAGATATTATTTTGATGCCTCACTTTGATGCTCAATTAAGTGGAGGAATACCTTTACAATCATGAATTCTAATTAGAACAATTTTATTACCAATTGTTTACGTAGTTAATATTCTTGTTATCTTCCCAGCTTGTAAAGCAATTAGTGGATATATTGATTATGATAATAAAAAGAATGTTGTAGAGTTCTATAAGAAGAAGAAAATTAAAGATTAAAATATTCTTTGATTGCTATTTCATAAATCTTTTTAGCATTATGTGGATTTAATTCACTATATTTCTCTATCATTACTCCACCGTTAATTTCTACAATTTTATAATCATTGATAGATAGTTCAGCAATATCTACTGAACAGAAGTTAATACCAATTGTTTCAATTGCTTTAAGAGCTAATATAGATAATTTACTTTTAGTTTCATTATCAACTTCTTCGCTAGGGATTGCACCTAATCCAAGATTGTGTTTTCAATCGTTTTGTCTTTGTTTTTTATAGATAGTCATATTCTTGTTATTGCAAATAATAACACGATATTCATTTTCATATTCATAAAATTTAGAGATAACAAAACTTTGGTGTTGGGAAATAATCAAATCAATGTTAGAATTTAATTCTGAAAGAGTTTTACAACGATATACATTATTACCTCCTGTACCATTATTTGGTTTAACCACAACATCGCCACCATTTCTCTTGAATGAAGCTTCCACTTCTTCGTTAGAATAGAAACCTCTCATAAAAAAATCGTATTTAAATGTAGGAACATTTTTGTATTGTAATATCTTGCTTAATCCAGATTTATCATCACAAATTTTAGCGGCAGCAGAATTGTTATTAGGGAAGTTATAGCCATAGATAAACATGTGTTTGTTATTCTTGAATAATTCAATAATTCACCCTTGAGAACTTTCAATCATCTCAATGTTATTCTCTTTGCAAATAGATGCGACGATCACCTCTAACTTTCTTTGTGGAAATTTATTCATATTAGTCTAATTTAACTGGTTCTCTACTTAAATAATCTTTATATAAATCTTCAATTCTTTTATCATCTCTCTTAGGGTTTTTAGCAATTCCAATAACCATAAGTATTAACGTAGTTAAGAAGAAAAATAATGTACAACTTAAAGAGATTGATAAAGTTCATACAGCCCCAGCATCAGCCCCAACTTTAAGTACTTGAAAGAAAATATAGTAGCATGAAACTCAATAATTATCAGTACTCATATTTGTTACATTGATAATAATCATTAACAAGCAAATGAAAAGGAAAATCAAAACTAATAAATTATTATTTCAGTTCATGTAATATTTAGCATTATCACTTTTCTTTTTATATCAAACAAGGAATGATCTAACGGAAGTATTAGCCATAAAACCTGAGAAAATAAATAATACTAATCCATTAGGTCAAGAGAAAACAGCTGTATTAGTTGTATCAAACGTGTTGATATTCATACCGGAAGTAACAAAAAACATAATACTAGTTAATAATGCGGATAAGGCTAATAAAGCAAAGCTATACATGAATAATAAATTAATAATAGGCATAATAGTTGGTTTAGATTTATAAATGTAAACTTTACCATTAGCGATATCTTCTGTTAAATGTTTAGAAGAACTAATCATTCTGTTATTTAATTCAATAATCTTACTAGCATCAACATCACTACCAATTGCTTCATTGATAATTTTCTCTCTCTTTTGTTGTTCAGGACTTTGTTCAATAATTTCATTCCCGCTACTTACAACACTACTATCATTCATTAAATCGATGCGGTATTGGTTTTTGCAATAAATAACTAATCAATTGATTTGATCAACATACTCATACTCTTCTTTATAATCAAGTTCTCTTAAACTAATCTTTTTATTAGCAGCGGTGTTATATTTCTCAACATATTCTAAAGCAATGTTTTTCTTAGATTTTGTTTGAATTTCAAAAGTGTTCATGATGTTTAAAGATTCCTCTAAAGCTTCTTGGATTTGTACATTATCTTTTAAATCTGTTGTAATTCTTGAGTTTTTAAAGATTAACTCTAAATATTTCTTTAGTTTTTTGCTCTCAGAAGTGTAAAATGTTTTATTAATCATTATGTGTTAATAATAGTATAAAACTATTATATGGGTTTATTGCATTGTTTTTAATTTCATATTCTAATTTAGACAATGAATTCAATAAATTATCTATTTTAGTTTTTGAGTTACTGTTTAATAAACCTAATTGTTTGGTTACTGATCAAGATGGTACGTCCAATTCTTTTGAAATTGAAAAAGCATTGCCTTTTGCATTAGCCACTAGTTTAAGTACAAATAATTGATAAGCAATTATATTGACGATATCAATTACACTATATTTTTCTTGTATCAAACTATCTACTAATTTAATTGCTTTAGTGTTGTTATTGGTAATAATAAACTCTACTAAATCAAATAATTTTTGTTCTTCAAAGCTTTTAACTAACAAATCTACATCTTTTGTACTAATCGTATTAGTGTAATTAGATAATTTCATTGCTTCATTAATTAAAGCAAAGCTATCATTACCAATAGTTTTATAAAAATAGTCTTTTGTTGCTTCGTTTTCGAAACTAGAATGGTTTTTAGCAATAATTTCTTCAACCATCTTTAATTTATCTGATTTTGTAGTTTCACTCAGTTCTTTTGCGTATTCAGACAGTAGCGGAGATATCTTTTCTCTTGGTTTAAGTAAAACTATGAAAACAACTTCAATATCTTTTAGTTCATTAACTAACATTTTCTCATTATTCTTTAAATTAATATCAGTAAATACCTTAATTTTATTATCATCAAAGATATTTTGTTGTTTTGTTAAAGAAATAATGGTATCCATATCCATATTACTACCATCAACAATCTCATACTTCTCTGGTTGTTTCTTATACTTATTTTTAGTTAAAAAGGTTAAATTTTGTTCGGTTGAATATAAAATATTCATGGTTATAGATATTATAAAGAAAAGGCTGAAAATACACTTTTAACTATATCTAGTCTTAAAACTAAACATACTTTTATGAAACTGATATATAATAATATATATAAATGGCTTATAAGAGATATGCTGGTAAAGAGAGACGTGCAGAAGGTTTACTTTTTGTAGACCCTGTTTTAGAGAAGAAAGCAGATATTGCTTTAGCAGCTAATAACCATAAACCTATTAAGACTTGAGCTCGTAGAAGTGCTATCTCTCCTAAATGAATTGGATTAACTTTTGCAGTTCATAACGGTAAAGACTTTATTAGCGTATATATTACTGATGAAATGATTGGACATAAATTAGGTGAATTCTCTCCTACACGTACATTTAAAACCCACTCATCTAACAATAAGGCTGCTGATGCTAAATCTACTGATGGTGCTTCTACTAAGCCTGCTGGCACTAAATAATCATGAAAACTCAAGTAATCCAAAGACAAATCCACATTTCACCAAGAAAACTAGGTTTAATTTGTGATTTAGTTAGAGGTAAATCTGCTATCCAAGCTCAAACTATTTTATTTAACTTAGATAAAAAAGGTACTGAAATTGTTTTAAAATTATTACAATCAGCTGTTGCTAATGCTACAAACAACTTTGGTATGGATGTTACTAAGTTATACATCCTTCACATTTTAGCTAACCAAGGTACAACAATTAAGAGAACATTACCTCGTGCTAAAGGTTCTGCTTCATTGATGAGAAAAAGACACTCACACTTACTAATTGTTATTAGTGATGATTTAAATGATAAGAAAACATTAAACAAACTTCCTAATGCTAAAACTAAAATTAGTAAAAAAGCTGAAGCTAAAAAACAAACAGTTACTAACAACTCACCTAAAATTAAATTTAATGAATTACCAGTTGTAGAAACTCCAATTGAAAAAGTATCTCCTGCTAAAGAAGTTAAAATTGCTGCAGAAATAGAAGCAAAGGAGGAAAATAAATAATGAGTCAAAAAACAAATTCAAATGGTTTAAGAATAGGTATTAACAAGAACTGAAACTCTCGTTGATATGCCTCTAATGGTAAAGAAGTTGGTAATTTCATGGTTAGTGATGAAAAAATTAGAAAATATTTAATTAAAGCATATGATAATGCACAAATCGTTAAAATTGAAATTGAAAGAAAAGATAACAAAAATAGTTTTGATAAAGCAGTTCCTCCTTCAATCGATATTTTAGTTTACTGTGGACAAATCGGATTATTTGGTGAAGATGTTATCACTGTTGCTAGCAAAGAAATCCAAAAAAACGTTGGTAGAAAATATAAAGTTAACTTAAAACCAATCGCTTATGATAATGTATATTGATCTGCGAGAGTTGTTGCTAGAAAAATTGCTGATGATATCGTAAACCGTGTACCATACAGAATGGCTATGAAGAATGCTCTTAAGAATGTTATGGCTTCTAAAGCTTTAGGTGTTCGTGTAATCGTTTCAGGAAGACTTAATGGTGCTGATATGGCTGCTACTGCTGGATATACAGAAGGAACAGTTCCTCTATCAACATTCCGTTGTGATTTAGACTATGCTCACGAGTGTGCTCAAACATTAATGGGTATAATAGGAGTAAAGTTATGAATTAATCGTGGTGAAATCTTTAAAAAAGGATTAAACAACCAAAACAAACCGGAAAAATTCACACTTCCAGAAAGAAAAAAATGAGCTGGACCAAGTAAAGGAGGCAAGAAATAATGTTACAACCAAAGAGAGTTAAATATAGAAAAATGCACAGAACACCATATGATGGAAAACCTAAAGGAAACCGTTATGTTGCTTTTGGTGAATTCGGATTAATGTCTACTACTGGTAACTGAGTTACAGGAAAACAAATAGAAGCTGCCCGTGTTGTATTAGCGAAGGTATTAGGGAAAACTGGTAAATCATGAACAAGAATCTTCCCACAATTATCTATTACTAAAAAACCTTTAGAAGTACGTATGGGATCAGGTAAAGGTAACCCTGAATACTACGTTGCTGTTGTTAAAAAAGGTACAGTTATGTTCGAGATTGCTGGAGTTGAACCAAAGATTGCTAAAGATGCATTAAGAAAAGCTGGTAATAAATTAAATGTTATTTGTAAAGTTGTAGCGAAAGGAGATACAGCCCGTGAGTAATATTATTAAAGAATTAAATACAAAGACAAGCCAAGAATTAGCCGTTCTTGTATTTAGACTAAAATTACAATTATTGGAATTCAGATTCAAAAAACAAGCAGGTCAATTAGAAAAATCTCACTTAACTAACGAAGTTAAAAAAACTATCGCTAAAGCTATGACTATCTTAAAATCAAGAAACGTTGATATTAGTATCGGTACTCACGGTTTAACTATGTATGACCGTAAAGCTAACACCGTTACTTCATTAAACAAAGAAGCTAGTGAAGTAATTAACGCTACAAACAAAGCTGTTGATGAAGCTACAAATAGCAAAGCAAACAAAAAATCTGTAGATAAAGAAGTTGAAACAATCTTAGGAGTAGAAGATAACTTAATTAAAAATCAAGCTCCTGCTAAAAAGATCGTTAAATCAAGTCAAGTTAAAACTAGAACTGCAGCTATTAGAAAAACACAAGGAGGAAGTAATTAATGGAAAATAGAGCAACACAATCAAGAAAAACGTTTAGTGGTATTGTTGTTTCTACTAAGATGCAAAAAACAATTGTTGTTAAAGTAGAAAGAAAAACAACGCACCCAAGATTCAAAAAACTTGTTATTTCTCATAAGAAATACCACGTTCATGATGAAAAGAATGAAGCACAAGTTGGAGATAAGGTAGTTATTATTGAAACTAGACCACTAAGTAAAACTAAATTTTACCGTTTGGTTAAAATTGTAGAAAAAGCTAAATAATATTAAATATTAATTTGCTTATATAACATATAATATTAATATGGCCAAAGTTAAGCTAAATATTGAGATCGACGACGCAACATACGAAGCTTTCAAAACTAAATTTGAACAATTCAAAAAAATGGTTCCCGCTTCTTTAAATACTTTTACTAGTGTAGAAGAGTTCATTGCTGATTTTTTAGAAAAAATGCAAGCATTCGAAAAGAGTATGGGAAGTTTTGATATGGGTAATATTGGTGATATGATTAAAAACTCTGGTGTTGATTTAAACTCAATGTTCGATATGTTTAAAAAAGACGAAGATAAAGAGGAAGAGAAAAAAGAAGAAAAGAAAGAAGAGAATTTAGATTAAGCAAACGCATATGATTTCTTTAATTATCCCAATTGATAACAATTCTAAAAATATAGAGTCTAATTTATCCAACATTTTTAACCAAACTAATAAAAACTTTGCTTTACATATCTTAGATGCTTCAACTAGTTTAGAAGTAAAACAAATTGTAAATAAATTTGATTTCAATACATTAAAAAATGTCATTTATACCAAAGTTAATAACATCTCAAGTTTACACTTATTCTATGATGATATTATTAAGAACACTCAAAACAAATATATTTATTTTGGTAATAACAATTCTATCATTCCAACTGAGTTTGTTGAATCAATTTCTAAAGCTGGCGCTAGTGATGTGATAATTTGTGGTAATGTTAAGTCTAATATTACTATTAAGAAAGAAGAATTAAAAAAAGTTGAAAGTTACATTACTCCAATTTTGTGCGATAAAATTTTCTCAATTAACTTTTTAAAAACAAATGAAATCTATTTCCACAATAATGATTACATGTCAATCATTTTCTTATACAAAACAATTGCTAAATGTAATTCAATCACTGTAATTAAATCCTCAATTAAAAATATGTACCAAGATTTATACATGAGCCTTGCTAATTTTGCACAAATGTATAACGAACTAATTGTTAACTACCAAGAATCTAAGTTCTGAAAACAAAATGAAGAACTAATTAATGAATTATTGATCTTCTACACATTTATTTATATTTACAATATATTTTTATATGATAAGAAATCTATCAAAAGAAATATTACACTTACATACATCGAAAAATATCTAAGTAAGAAAAATATTAACTGAAGAAAAAACAAGAAGTTAGAATACATTGACAAAATCTTAGAGAAAAAATTATCTAAACTAATTGAAGAATTCGATTTCAGTGATGATAAAGCTAAGAAATTAAACTTATATTTAAAATAGCATGACACAAAAACAAATATATCCTATTGCTTCCGCTAATAGAAGGATTTGAGCGAGAATATTGGACTTAATTATTTGTACATGTGTAATTATTGGTATTGATGTACTTATCGTACTTGTTAACGGTACTAGAAACATTGATGACTTTGCTACTTGAAAATATTTACTAATGGGTTTAGTTTTAGTAATTTGTGATTTTATATATTTCATTCTTGTCCCTTATCTTACTAAAAAAGGTACATTAATGAATATCGCTTTTAAAACTAAGATAGTTAATCAAAAAGGTAATTATTTAGTTAATTTAATCAAGAAAGAACTATTTATCTGAGTTATTATCGATGGTGTAATTTTAGTAATTGGTATTGTTTTATGTTTTTTAAATGGAAAAGAAGCACATGATTTAATAAATGCAATCACTGATTTTACAAATGCTGATAAATTTAGTGCTTTACAAGTCATTGCTACAGTGTTTAACTCATTCTTAACATTTCTGTTCATCTTGGTATTAATTGTCTTCGCTAATACCATTTATAATTCTCGTCGTCATACTTGATTGGACAATTTCTCTAATACTACAATGGCTTATATGGTTAGTACTACTACTAAACCAATAGAAACTAAAACAAAGAAGTTAATGCCTGGTATTATGGATGAAGAAGATGAAAAGGAGTTGAATAATCTATAATGTTTGATATTAATTTACTAAATGATTCACAAAGACAAGCAGTAGAATGCCTTTTTGGACCTGTTTTAGTCGTAGCAGGGGCTGGAACTGGTAAAACTAGGGTATTGACAAGTCGGGTAATGTATTTGATGCAAGAAAAGCATTTAAAAGGTTGAGAGATACTTGCTTTAACATTTACAAATAAAGCAGCTAATGAAATGAAAAAGCGTATTAGTGATAATGGTTTTGATAATTTAAGATGAATTGGTACATACTCTTCTATTGCTTTAAGAATTTTAAAAGAAGAAGTAAGCTATTTAGGGAGAAACCCAAACTTTACTGTAATTGACGAAGAAGATCAATTAGGCTTGATTAAAGAGATTATGAAAGTTAACGGTGTAGATACTAAATTATTTACTCCCAAGAAAATGCACGGTTGAATTAATAAATATAAAGCAGGTGGATTTGAAAAAATAAAAAATGAACCAACTTATTTCTCTAAAGTATTAAATGCTTTACAAATGAATAAAGAAGCTTTACCGTATGTAGAAGCAATTTATCGTAGATACCAAAAGAATTTATTAGAAAATAACATTATGGATTTTGATGATTTATTAATATTAACTTTAGAAATCTTTGATAACCACCCCGAAGTAACTAAGAAATGAAGTAATAAGTTTAAATATATTCTCGTAGATGAGTTCCAAGACACAAATAAAATCCAATTTGATATCTTAATGCATTTAATTAATGAAGACAGCAATATATTCGTTGTTGGGGATCCTGATCAAACAATCTATACTTGAAGAGGAGCTTATAGTGAAATCTTTAATGACTATTTAAGAAGCTTCCCACAAACTAAAAAATATATTTTAGATGTTAACTATCGTTCAACACAAAATATTTTAGATGCTTCTAATAAACTTATTAAAAATAACGCTAATAGAATTGATAAAGAACTACGTACCCCTAAAACTGGTGGAGAACATGTATTAATATATAAAGGTAGAAGTGTTGATGATGAATCTGATTTTATCGCTAAAGAAATCAAGAACTTAAGCAAAGATTACCAATATAGAGATATCGCAATCTTATATCGTTCAAACTATTTATCTAGAAATATCGAAGGTGCATTAATCAACCATGGTATTCCATATGTAATTTATGGCGGTACTAAATTCTATCAAAGAAAAGAAATTAAAGATTTATTATCATATTTGAAATTATTGATTAATCCAAGTGATGAAATTAGTTTAAAAAGAATAATCAATGTTCCGAGAAGAAATATCGGTTCTACTACAATTGATAGAATTAGTGAATATGCAAACCAAAATCACATTAGTTTCTATGAAGCTTTAAATACTACAGAATATGTAGATTGAAGCACAAATAAGATTGAATACTTTTTTAAAGAATTAGAATTTATTAAAAATAAAGTTGAAGGATTAAAAGTTTCTGATACAGTTAACAAAATTGTAGAAATACTAAAATATAATGAGTATCTTGATTCGGTTTCTGCTAGTCCAGAAGATTATGCACAAAGATTAGATAACATAAAAGAATTAGTTGCTTCCATAATTAAATTTGAAAAAGAAGAACAAGAATTTGATATTAAATCTTATTTAGATAAAATTTCTTTATATACAACTGCGGTAGAAGAACAACAAACAGCCGATAATGTTTCTTTAATGACTATCCATGCAGCTAAAGGGTTAGAATTTAAAGTAGTATTTGTAATTAGCTTAAATATGGGTGTTTTCCCTAAAGTTAATTTTGATAATAAGAGTGAGTATGAAGAAGAAAGAAGAATCGCTTATGTTGCTTTAACTCGCGCTCAAGAACGATTGTATTTAACTAACGCTAGTGGTTTTGATGTAGTTAATCAAAAACAGTTAACTGATAGTTTATTTTTAAAAGAAGTACAAGGTAAACACTTAAGGGAAGTTGGAAAACAAATGGTTACTATTTCAGACTTACAACAAGACTGATTTGATAGTGGAAAGAAAATAGAAAGTTTGTATAACGAAACAACTCCTGAAATTAATGTTGGAGATACAATTATCCACACAATGTTTGGAGAAGGATTGGTGATCTCTCAAAATGAAAACATCATAGATGTCATCTTTAAAAGTCCATATGGAACTAAAACATTAAACTCTAAACATAAAAGTGTTAAGAGAAAATTCTAAAGACGAATAATTTCATCGTAGAATACCAATAAAAATAATACAGCTAATAATGTCAAACAAATAATAGCCGTAGAGAAATAAAATTTACGGTGATTAAATTTACTAGGTTCAGTAGTGATGTTGTATTCTTTTACACGTTCAATTATTTCTTGATCATTGTCCCCAGCACCAATATTTTCAGCTACTGATATCTTTTTATATTCTGCATGAGATATATCTTTCTTGATTTGTTCGATTTCATTTTCAATTTTAACATTAGTTGGATAATCTTCGTAGTTTTTTTCTAATCACAACTTATTCATTTTAATTCCAGAGAACAATACATTATTTTGCATGTCATCATTTTTTTGGTTAATCATATTAAGTTTGTTTTCAACTTTTTCTAATTCAGAATAATTAATTTGACTTAAAATATTTAAAATAGTTTCCGCATCAGTATTTTCATTTTTATCAAAAGATAATAATGGTGTTAAATACTCATCAACAGAGATATTATTGATTATTTTAGGAGAGATACTTTCAATTTGTTTTTTATATGTAGCAATCTTTTCGTTTTTACTTTCGATGTGTTCAATAATAGTAGCTTTATTTTTGATTTCATCTCTATATGATTTTCAACGTTCTATTCTAGTTTGCATCTTCTTCACTTGAATTTATTTTCTCGATAGCTTTTAATTCTTCATTAACATTAGAACTTTCTTCTATTGCTTGCTCTAATATTTTTTTATTTTCTTTTTGTTCTTCTAATTTTTTAGCATCATTAAGAACGTATCTTGTACTGTTATTAAGTTTCTTAATTTTACCAGTTTGTATTTCTCAACCTCTAACGAAATCGTTGTAATCTTTAGATCAAGTGATAAATCTATCTTTGATAAAATCATTGTATAGATTAATTTTCTTTTCAATATTCTTTTCAATATCTTGTTTTCTTCTAAAATCATCAGCAATTTTAATTGTGTATCAAAGAGTAGAGGGAGAAACTAAAATAATATTATTTTTCATACCATATTCAAATAACTCTGGATATCAGTTCATAATATCGCCGTACAATCCTTCAGAAGGTAAGAACATTAAAACTTCATGTTTATATTTTGTTAAATCATCAATCATATTTTTTACGTCTTGTTTAAAATTCTTTTTTGCCTCTTCATCTCCATTGATTGCTTTTTCTCAATTGTCTCTATTGAATTTAGCATCAATATAAATTTCTTTTTCACCATTCTTGATTAACGCATCAATAATTCCGCCTTCAACACTTGCTTGTACTTTAAATAAATCAGAATTATCTCCAAAAATAGATTTTAAAATCATTTCTAATTGTAATTCACCAATATTACCTCTATTCTTACTACTTGCATAAAGTTTAGTAATACTAGCAATATCTTTAGCGGCTTGGGGAATTTCTATTGTGTGTTTGTGTAAAGTATCTAAATTAGCTTTGATTTCAGCACTAAACTTATTCATATCATTTGTGATTTTACTGTTATTCTCAATACGGTCACTTATTTTGATTGCTTCCTCTTTATGTTTCTCTACGTCTTTTCTAATTTCTCCAATTTGTGAAATCATAGTTTGCATTTGTAATTCTAAATTACTTGGGCCTGTAGCAACCGGAGCAACTGGTGTATTTTTTTTCTTATTTAAAAATAATAGAATAGCTACAACTCCACCAACGATAAGTAACACTAATAAAACTAGGACAATAATTAAAACTATATTCATATATAAATAATTATAAGTAAAATGTAAGTAATGTTGCAAAACGGTGGGATAAAATGGTTATTTTTTAAAAACCTATATACATAGTATATAGAAAATTAAAAATATAGTTGAGTTATATGGGAAGGACTATAACTCGAAGAAAA
>JAISSF010000008.1 GCA_031273215.1 Mycoplasmataceae bacterium | reverse complement strand
AAATTAGAAGGCATTGTGGAATGAGAATTATTAATCAACAAAAACTAGTAGAACTTTATTTGCTAAAAAGAAGTGAGTTTTGGACCAAAATATCCCACCGTTTTGCGACATAGCTCTATTATATTAATAATATTATTACTCCTTATCAAAATCAATAGCTTCCATAGGACAAACATTAATACATTTGCCACAACCAATACATTTAGATACATTAACTACAGCTTTACCATTTGCACCTAATTTAATCGCTCCAACAGGGCACATAGAAGTACATGCTCCACAGCTGATACAATTATTTTGGTTAACTTTAGCCTTTTTCATTTTATAATAATTATATGAGTAACTATAAGTTAATAAGTAAACATGAAGAAGGAAATACTGTTATTTATAAAATAGAAATTGATAAAAAAGAGTGAGCACAAGCACAAGATAAAGCTTTAGTAGAAATCTCTAAACAAATTAGATTACCTGGTTTCCGTCCCGGTAAAGCCCCAATCGCTAGTATTAAGAAACAAGTTAGTGAATCTGATGTTATTAACCAAGCTATTAATAAACAAATAAATAATACAGTTAAATACTTTATTGAAAATAATAAAGATGAAGATGTAATTAGCGATGAGCCTAAAGTAGATTTAGTTTCAGTATCTCCATCTGAATTATTAATAAATATTAAATTAGATAAAACTCCTGAAATTAAAATTGGTGATTATAAAAAATTTAAAATTGAATTATTAGATGATAAAGTTAGTGAAGAAGAGGTTAAACATGAATTTAATCGAT
Organism: Mycoplasmataceae bacterium; assembly: GCA_031273215.1. Classification (GTDB taxonomy): domain Bacteria; phylum Bacillota_I; class Bacilli_A; order Mycoplasmatales; family Mycoplasmoidaceae; genus Malacoplasma_A. Next base: position 15,791 of record JAISSF010000008.1, on the reverse strand, counting down.
TAATTAAGAGAGATATTATGTTAGTTCCTACTGATTCCGCAATTAAGAGCGGCGATAACGCTAATATTAACTTTGCTGGTAAGAAAGACGGTAAAGAATTTGACGGTGGAAAAGGTGAGAAATTCGATCTAGTTATTGGTTCCGGTTCATTTATTCCTGGATTTGAAGAACAATTAATTGGTATGAAAGCAGGAGATGAGAAAACTATTGATGTTACTTTCCCTAAAAGTTATCCTCATGATGAATTAGCTGGAAAACCAGTTCAATTTGATGTTAAAGTTAATTCAGTATCTAATGTAGAAGAACCAGAATTCAATAAAGAATACTTCACTAAATTCAAAATTGCTGGAGTAGAGAGCAAAGAACAATTTGTTGAATACTTAAAACAACAAATCGTTGATTGAAAAAAACAAAAACAATTACAAGATTTCCAAAAACATATTAGTGAAGAATTAATTAACAGTTCTTCTTTATCTTACTACCCTGAATCATTGATTAAAATGGAAGAGAGAAGAGTTGATGAACAAACTACTCAAACAGCTCAAAAGGAAGGTAAATCTAAAGATGAATACTTACAATCTATTGGTTATAGTGAAGAAAAATTATATAAAGAAGGTTTAAGAAAAACTGCTGAGAGAGATATTACATTAGTATTTGCTATTGAGAAAATTGCGAGTGAGCTAAAAATTGAAGTTACTGAAGCTGATATCGATGCTTACTTCGAAAAGATAGCTAAGCTATATGGAATGAAAGTAGAAGATGTTAAAGATAAGTATAAAAATAATTTAAGTGGTATTGAAGCATTTATTTACCAAAATAAATTGTATGAAGAACTAATTAAATTCTACAAATAGTTTTTATATTTGTTAGCATATGCTAATTTAAATAACTTATAATTATTATGTCATCACAATATTGCCTGCGAACCGTGCGAGGTTGGAAACAAAGCAACACTAAGCATTAGACAATATGTGTGGTGACTTTTTTATTTATAATAAATATATGGAGCTTTTAGTTAACCCTACAAGTTACAATAATGCTCTAGATTTAATCAAACTTGGTGTTCATCAAATTTCTGTTGGTACAAAAGAATTGAGCACATCAAATAGTTGTGTTTTAAGTTTAGAAGAGATTAGTGAACTTGTAAAACATAAAAATAATACAAAAATACTTATCCTAGTTAATAGAGTATATTTTGAACCAGATATTAAAGGTTTAGAAGAATTCTTAATAAAAATAAGTAAATTAGATATTGATGGAGTAATTTATTGTGATTATGCAGTTAATCAAATATTATTCGAACAAAATATTAAATTACATGAAGTATATAATCCTGAAACATTAGTTGTAAACTACGGTCAAATACCTTTTTATTTAGAGAATGGTATTAGTGAAATCTCATTAGCTAGAGAATTATCTGGTTTTAATATGAATGAGATTATTAAAAATAAACAAGGTATTAAAATACAAATTAATGTAGCAGGATACAGTTACATGATGTGAAGTAGATGATACTTATTATCTAACTTTGCACAATCTCATGATATTAAAGATAATTTAGTTAATAAGAAATTATTTTTAACTGAACCCAAAAGAGAAAGTGATTTTCTTGTTTATGAAGATAATACAGGAACACATATGTACACCAACTATAACTTAAATTTATTAGGGGAGTTACAAGAGTTATATGATAATGGTTGCGATACTATTAGGATTGAAACTTTTTTACACAACGAAGAGTGAACTAATGTAATTAGTGAAATATTCTTAAAAGCAATTGAGTTGTGTAAAACAAAAAGTATGAATCAAGAGTTTATTGATCAATCAAAACTTGCTTTAACTAAATATGATAAAGTTCAATCTAGAGGTTTTTATCATATGGATAGAAAGGATTTAATTTATTTAAGTAGCGATGAAAGTGAAAAATAAAGTAGAATTATTAGCTCCAGCCGGAGATTTAAATAGAGGTAAGATTGCTTTTGATTTCGGGGCTGATGCTATTTACTTTGGCGGTCAAGCATATTCACTAAGAGCGAGAGCGAGTAACTTTACTTTAGAAAATATTCATGAAATAAGTGAATATGCACATTACAGAAATAGAAAAATATATTTAGTTATTAATGTATTAAATCAAAATGGAATGCTTGGTGGATTTGAAGAATACTTTAAAAAAGCATTAGAAGCTAAACCTGATGCTTTTATTGTTTCTGATCCATATATTATTAAGAAAGTAAAAGAAATTTATCCTGAAGCACAAATTCATATTTCTACTCAACAATCCATTTCTAATTATAAAGCTTCTTTATTCTTTGCGAGAAATGGATGTAGCAGAATTATTTTAAGTAGAGAAGTAAACTTTAATGAATTAAAAGGTTTAATTGAAGGAGTTGATGGAAAAATTGAAATTGAAACTTTTATCCATGGAGCTGTTTGTATTGCTTATAGTGGAAGATGCATGTTGTCTAGTAACTTCTGTTTAAGAGATGCAAACATTGGTGGTTGTGCTCAATGTTGCAGATGAGAAATGAAATTAAGCGATGAAAGCGGGAAAGTATATTCAAACAACTTTACTATGAGCGCTAAAGATATGTGTTTAGCAACAAAAATAGATGAATTAATTAATGTTGGTGTTAGTTCATTTAAAATTGAGGGAAGAATGAAAAACGAACACTATATCGCTACAGTTGTTAATGATTACCGTAATCTTATTGAGAACCACTACAGCGGCAATAAAGATAATACTCAATATTTAGAAGATATCGCCAATGTTGCTAATAGAGAAACGGATTTAGCCTGATATGATGGACAACCAGGTATTGATAAAATGCTCTACCATGAAATCCCTAAACAAGTAAAGCAAAATTACGCTTTTATCGTTACTAAGAAAATTAATAATAACACATATGAAGTTATTACTAAAAATAAAATTCAAACAACAGATAATTTCCAAATTCTAAGTCCTTTACATAGTAATATCTTAAATATTAATATTTCTAAAATGTTCGTTGATGGAGTAGAAACTAATGTCGTATCAGCACCTGCTAGTACAATTATTGTTGAATTTGCTAAAGATATCGAATTACAAAAAAATGATATCGGTAGAATTATTTAATTCTTGATAATAAACTATTTAAATCATTTTGAATCGCTTCAAATTTATTTTCAAAATAGTTTTCATTAGCAAAGATTGCAATATCAATTCCTTTAATATTTGTCGCTTGTAATATTTGTCTTACTTGTCTTTTAATTTTGTTTCTAGTTACCGCGCTTTTATACTTCTTTTTGCTGACTGCAATAACGAATCTTAGTTCATCTAAATTATTCTTAACATAGTTAATGTTAAAAATTTTTGAACGTAAAACATTTAATCTTTTTTCAAATAAAGAAGAGATATCACCTTTCTTTTTTAAACTAATGATATGCTTACTTTTCACTAGAAACTGTAAGTGTTTTTCTACCTTTTAATCTTCTTCTAGCTAATACGTGTCTACCATTCTTAGTGCTCATTCTAACTAAAAAGCCATGTTTCTTAGCACGCTTAGCTTTATTTTTTTGTAATGTACGTTTCATATTAGTATTATATATAATAATGATATATGATAGTTCAACAAAGACGTGTAAGTAAATCTAGAAAAGGAATGAGACGTAGTCACCATGCTTTAGTTAGTCCTACTACTCTTACTTGTCCTAAATGTGGTAAACAAATTAAACCGCACCGTGTTTGTCCTTATTGTGGATACTACAAAAATAGAAAAGTATTAAAAGTTAAATAGTTTTACCTGTTAAACTGAATCTGCTAATTGAAGTTATTTTTACTTTTACAATTTCTCCAACTTTGCATTTACCAGTAAAGTTTACAACTTTTCATTGCGGACAATAACCTGTTCATACACTCTTATCTGTTTTAGATTTACCCTCAACTAATACATCTAAAGTTTGATTTAAGAATTTTTCATTATTGAATTTAGAATATTTTCTTACCAAATCATTTAATTCACTTAATCTTTTTTCTTTATTGCTAAAAGATATCTTATCATCCATCATTGCAGCCGGTGTTCCTTCTCTTTTAGAATAAATGAATGTGTAAGCATTATCATATTTAACTTTGTTATACAAACTTAATGTTTGTTTGAATTCAGCACTAGTTTCATTCGGGAAACCAACGATGATATCAGTAGAGATAGCACAGTTAGGAACGTGTTTTCTTAAAAAATCAATCAACGCTAAATAATCTTTTATTTTCATGTTTCGATTCATTTTCTTTAAAATATTTTCACTACCACTCTGAATTGGTAAATGAAAATAAGGCATTAAGTTTTCGTATTTATTAAATAATAAAGCAATGTTCTTATCGAAGTTTCAAGGATTACTTGTAGCAAATCTTACTCTTTTAATTCCGGTCTCGCAAACATCTTCTAGTAAATTAATAAATTTGTATCCATCATTTTTGTCTAAACCATAAGAGTTAACGTTTTGTCCTAATAATGTTACTTCTTTATAACCATCTTTTATTAATCAATTAATTTCATTAAGGATATCTTGTTTATCTCTACTTCTTAATTTTCCTCTTGTGTATGGAACGATACAATATGAACAGAATTTATCGCAACCATATGTAATATTTACTCAAGCTTTAATTTTGCTGTCTCTAATACTAGGCAAATCTTCTACAATATCACCTTCTTTAGAATAAACTTTAATTACTTGTTTTTTAGTTTTAACAAATTCTTCAATAATGTATGGTAACTCAAATAAATTGTGAGTTCCCAATACAAACGAAACATATTGCATCTTCTCAATTATTTTTTTAACAACCGATTCTTCTTGAGCCATGCATCCACAAATACCAAAGATAAAATCTTTCTTAAATTTACTTTTTAAGAATCCCATTTCGCCAAATACTTTCTTTTCAGCATTCTCTCTAATAGCACATGTATTTAAAATAATAAGATGAGCATCACCGATTTCTTTTGCTTCCTTATATCCCATCTCTAAAAGCATCCCTTTAATAATTTCACTATCTCTTAGATTAGATTGACAACCATAGGTTCTTACAAAGAAAAGTTTATTCTTACCAATAGTTTTTAATTCATTATTTAATTTAAAAATATGGTGAATTAATTTAGAAGCACCGACTCTACTTCTTGCTTTCTTAATATTCGGTAAAATATTATTTTCCATTATTCTTAATTAAATCTCCAATTAGTTTTTTCTTTTGGTATCCTAAAGACATTACGATGTATATCATACTTACGTTAGCAATAGGGATAAAACAAATAATTTTAATAATCTTAATATATAGTTTGTTATCAAAAGAACTTAATGAAGATCAAGAAAGTAAGCACATAATTGAAGAGAAAATATATGTCATGCCTACACATGCTAACGAAACGGTTAAAAGAGCGTGATATGAACTATCATTACCGAACTTAGTTTCCATGGCAAGAGTACAAATTAGACAAATAATACCTACAAAATTAAGGATATTCAATCAAGCAGATCATCTTAATTGCTTAAGTACGGCATCTTCTCGATCAAATTTATCTATCAATGCACTATTTTGTTCCATGTTTAAATTATATTAAATATAATAATTCTATGAAAGTTATTAAAAGAGATGGTCGTGTTGTTAAGTTTGATAGAAGTAAAATTGTTGATGCAATATTAGCGGCTGTAGAACACCACAGTTATAAAGGAATCTCTTATAAAGAAGTTAAAGAAATTGCTGATGAAATTTATGATGCATTAGAATCTAAATTTGGTGAAAAAGATACTGATGTAGAATCAATCCAAGATTTAGTTGTTTCATTCTTAAAGAAACATAAACACAATACTTTAGCTAAAGTTTATGATGAATATAGAAAAGAAAGAAATCGTATTCGTGAAAATAAATTAGCTGTAATTCAATCTATTGAAAAAATTGGTGTACAAACTGATAGAGATAATGCTAACGTAGGAAACAACTTCTCTGCTAAATTATTAAGAATTGCTAGTGAAGCTAACAAATGATATATTTTAGGGAAATTATTACCTAAAGAAATGGCTAAAGCTCATGAAAGTGGGGACTATTATATCCACGACCTAGATTCATATAACTTAACAATCAACTGTTTAAACTTGCCTACGTATAAATTATTATCAGAAGGATTTAACACTGGTTATGGTATGATTAACCCCGCTAAGAGAATTGAAACAGCCGCTGATTTATCTTGTATTATGATGCAATCATCTCAAAATGATATGTTCGGCGGACAAGGTCACCCTAACTTTGATAATGATATGGCTCCATTTGTTAAATTAACAAGAGCTGAAATTAAAAAACAATTAAAAGATGATTTAAGCGTTCCCGCTAATAAATTAGATGAATTAACTGAAAAATTATTAATTAAACGTGTAAGGCAGTCTATGCAAAAAGTTATTTTCAACTTAAACACAATGCATTCTCGTGCTGGCGCCCAAGTTCCATTCTCTTCAATTAACGTTGGATTATGTGATAATGATGAATCAGCTATGGTTTGTCAAGCAATCCTTGAAGAATACCTAAAAGGTATGGGTAATGGTGAACAACCAATTTTCCCTAATATTATTTTCCGTGTTAAAAAAGGTGTTAACAGAGAACCTAAAGATAAATACTACTATCTATTTAAATTAGCTTGTTATGTAGCAAGTCAACGTATGAATCCTACATTCATGAATATTGATGCTGACTTTAATAAAGTCTGATATGATAAAGGAACTTACCCCGCTACTATGGGTTGTAGAACGTACGTTATTTCTAACTGTAATGGTCCTGCTGGCACTGAAGGTAGAGGGAACATTTGTCCAGTTACTATTAACTTAGTTAGATTAGCCATCTTAGCTAATAAAGATGAAAAGAAATTCTTTAAATTATTTGATGAAAAGATTGAAGAATGTAGAAAACAATTAATGCACCGTTACGATACAGTTAAGAAACTTAAAGTTAAAGACCTGCCATTCGTTGCTGGTCAAAAAATTATGAAAGGTTCTGAGAAATTAAATATGGATAGTTCTATTGAACCAATTTTAAAGCAAGGTACATTTGGTATCGGATTCATCGGATTAGCTGAAACTTTAAAAACTTTAACAGGAAAACACCACGGTGAAAGTCCTAAATCTCAAGAGTTAGGATTAAAGATTGTTGGTTTCTTAAGAAAACGTTTAGATCAATTCAAAGATAAATATTCTTTAAACTTCTCATGTTATGCTACTCCAGCTGAAGGATTGAGCGATAAGTTTACTAAATTGGATAAGAAGATGTTCGGTGATGCTAACTGAGTTACAACTAAAGGGTTCTATACTAACTCATACCATGTTCCTGTAGACTTCCCAATTTCATATGCTAAAAAATTAGCTATTGAAGCCCCATACCACAAATTATGTAATGCTGGTCACATTTCATATATTGAATTTGATGATTACCCAGAAGCTGAAATTATTGAAAGAATTATTAGAGAAGCTTATAGTAAAACAAATATTTCATATTTAGGATTCAACTTCCACATCAGATACTGTTTAGATTGTGCTGAAAGATTAAATAAGAATAAGGCTAAAGCTTCATCTAAATTATTAAAAGCTTAATTGCTTTCAATTACTAAAGCAACATTCTTAAAAATATTTAGATTTTTTATTTTTTTTGCTCGTTTGATTCAATATTAATTATTTTTTTAATAAACGCATTACTTTTTTCTATATCAATTAGTTGTTTATCGGTAGAAATAATTTCACTAATAACTTTTCCGTTTAGTTGTGCTGTCCCTCTCATCGAACGTCCCGCTCAATGGGGTTGAAAAGCGAAAGAGTCTATCAATCTAGGATCGAAAACTGACACCAACTTTGTCTTGATATTTTTATTTTTTATATCTATATTAACGAAATAGAAAAGAAACACACTTTTATCGATTGATAAAAATTCTAAAAATTTATCCAAATTAAAACCTTTGGGTTGCGAATTTAGGCTTATGTCTTTTGCTTTTATATCTGTTGAAGTTTTAAAATTAGGAAAATCAAAGTTATAGTCACCTAATTCATTTTTTTCAAATATTTCAGGTTGTTGAGAATTTGCATTTTGTAAATAGTTTTTGATCTTATTTTTAATTTGCGTATCATTTGATGAAATTAAATATTCTACAAGCATTCCTTTAACTTTTACATTTTCAATAGAAGCAGACATCAAAATATTTTCTTTTTCTTCATTAGTTCTAGTATCTAATTCTGACAGTAACTGTTTGTAAGATTCTGAATTTTGAAAATTAATTGCACGATTTGGTGCGTCGTATATAAACTTGGAATTTTCTTTAGTAACATCAAATTTTTTCTTGGTAGGTTTAATGTTATGGGTGTTTGAAACTATTCTTTCAATATTTTCATCTCACGTTTTTTGCGCGTGCAATTTCATTAGTTCACTAAAATTTTCGCTAGAATTAGTTAAATCGTTATGTATTGGTAATATGTCGTTACCTAAAATTGTTCCTTTCAAATTATCTTTTGTTAATTTTGTTGATGAATGCGAAACCTTACGTATCAAGGTTGCATTCATTAGTTGTAGTTTGTTATTATTTGGAGATACCAGACAAGAGAAAAATGGAATGTCATTATGCTCCTTAATATTTCCAATGCACGTGATGCAGTTGCTGAAACTTGAATTTTTAGAAGACGAAAACCTTATTGCAAATTTTTTATTAAAATACACTTTTCTTTTTCTAATCAAATTAAATTTGTTGACAAATAACTTTGTTATTTCTTCCTTATTATGAATGTTTTTATTTTGTTCAAAAAATAAAACAACTTCATCAAGTGGAGTCAATTCAATACTATTTTTTCTTACCATCTAAACGGTCTTGTATTGCTTGTGTATTTCTTTCCCAGAATACTCCATCGGCAAAACCTTGTATTTTTTTGTTTTGTACGGCATCTTTTAATCGTTTTATAGAATAAGCGACATATTTTTTATCTAACTCGATTCCAGAAAATTTACGTTCTAGTTTTTTAGCTGCTACAGCGGTCGTACCACTTCCTAAAAAGCAATCAAAAACTAAATCACCTTTATTTGATGAGGCAAGTATCAACTTAGCAATGAGCTTTTCTGGTTTTTGTGTAGGGTGATCTGTATTCTCTTTCATAGACCAGTAAGGAATGGAAATATCGTCTCAAAAATTAGATGGGAATGAATCGCGGAATTTAGTTCCTTTACATTCAAATCAATCTTTTGGTTCACCTTCTTCGGTTTTATATGGAGCTATGACTTTTTTTCTAATTTTAACATCATTTACGTTGAATGTAAATTGATTTGAAACCGTGGCGTATCATATATCTTCCATTCCATTCTTTCAATTACTAAGTGCTCCTCTTCCTTTTTCACGCTGTCAAGTTATTCTATTTTGAACAATATACAATTCGTCAAGTACTCTAGCTATTACAAGTGAACTCTCTCAATCACAACAAACATATAAAGAGGCAGTCTTTTTTAATTTAGGTTTAATTTGCGAAAGTCATTCTCTAGTTCATTTCTCGTAATCGCCGTCACTCATTCTGTTGAAATTTTTCGCGGCATATGTTTTTGACAAATTATATGGAGGGTCAACCACTAATAAATCAATAGAATTATCAGGTAGTTTTTTAATTACTTCAAAAGAGTCTCCTAATATCACGTTATTTTCTATTACAAGTTTAGAAGAAAGATCATCATTTATCGTTAAGTATAGCCCATCATATTTTTTAACTTCGGAAGGTGAAAGAGAAAGAGTTTTATTCTTTTCTGATCTAGCCTTACCATTTTGTAGCAATTTCGCTTCTTTTAATTTTTCTGATTTCATAATTTTTTTCATATTGTCTTAATTGGTTTCAATTACAAAAGCTATATAGAAAGGTCCAGTATGAACTGAAATAGCGGCGGGCAATTTACTAAATTCTAATTTCATCTTCTTACCAACTTTTTGTTCATAGTGTTTATTTAATATTTCTTTGATTTGTTCAGTTTTAAATTTAGCACTAGGCATACCTTCAAGAATTGCAATTCTTTTAATATTATTTCAATCTAAACCTTGGATTAATGTTTCAAGGTACTTATCACAAATTTTAGGTAAACTAGAAACATCGATTGTTTTATCTCTAAAACTTACTCCTTCTCTGTCAAAAGAAGCTACAGCAATTACTTTAAGTAGTTTACCAATAAATCCTTTGGTTTTACCAATTCTTCCACCTTTAACTAAGAAAGATAAATCAGGAACAATTAAAGGAGCAGCCATTTTCTCTTTATAGTGGTTCACGATTTCTAATATATTGGCTTCTGTTACTTTCTTAGCTTTATTTAAAGCAACTAAATCTTGTGCTTGTCACTCACTCATTAATGAAACAGTATAAGAATCAATCACTTTTACATTCTCATAATCATTTGCGATCAACTTAAATATATTATTGGCTGCTTCAGAAAGTAATTTAGGGATTGGAAAAATTCATACATTTTCATATTCTTTTGTTAAATGATCTAAAAGATACATAATATCATTAGGGTTTGCTGCCGCTGTAGAGAAATCAACTCCTGCTAATTGCATGCGACTTAATTCGCTAATTGTAATGTCTGCGCCATCTCTTAAAGAAACAATATCTTCTTTCACTTTTTTATTAATAATAATAGGAGCAACAAATACATCTGGGTATTTTTCACTAGCTACCCCAATACTTGAATCAAATATGAAACAATGTTTCTTTAACATATGGTTATATTATAATAACCACTATTTTTATCTTTTTTTTGTGTTTACAAGCTAATAAAAAGGTATTTGTAAATAATCCAGTTCCCTCTATGATTTCTAAATTAAGTATATAATAAAACTAATGGCTTCTAATTTTCAACCTAAATACGAATGATACATTGTAACTGTAATTAGTGGCAAAGAAACTGCTACTGCAAGCAACATCGAAGAACGTATTGGTACATATGGATATTTAAATATGGTTTCTAATATCCAAATTATTAGAAGAGAAAAAGAAGAAGCAACTATTTATAATAAAAATGATTCCTCTCTTCCTAAAAGCTTAAAAGATACTAAAATTAGTAAATGAGAAACTTTAGAAGATGGTAACTATAAAAAGATTACTACTAAAGTAGCAAATAAATTCCCAGGTTACGTATTTATTAGAATGGTATATGACAAAGACTTATGACACGTTATCCGTAACACTAAGAACGTATTAGGTTTAATTGGTTCTACTGGTAGTGGTGCTAAGCCTATTCCCGTTAGCGAAGCTCAATACCAAAACTCTTTAAAACAAATTAACAATGAAAAAGTATTTGTTGAAGAAATTATTACTCATAGTATTAAAGCTGGTTCTAACGAAATATTGGCTACTCCAGCGGTTAAATATAACTTTGCAGTTGGTGATTCAGTAGAAATTGAAAATGGGAAATTTATTAATAACTCTGGTAAAATTATTGCTATTGATGCTCAAGAAGGTACTGCTACTGTAGAAATTAGTGAGTCTGATACAACAATTAACTTAGAAGTTTCTCTTTCTGACCTTAAGAAATAATATAATTATTACGCAATGTATAATCATAATTTAATTGAGGAAAAATGACGTCGTTTTTGAGAAGAAAACAAGACTAACCAATTCGTTAACGACGATTCTAAACCTAAATACTATGCGTTAGATATGTTTCCTTACCCATCAGGGGCTAGTCTTCATATTGGGCATGGTAGAGCATACTCACTATGTGATTTCTATGCAAGATATAAGCTTGCTCGTGGATTTAATGTGTTAAAACCAATTGGTTGAGATGCTTTTGGATTACCTAGTGAACAATGGGCAATAGCTAATAACAAAAACCCAAGATTATTTAACGAAATTAACATCGCTACATTTAGAGAACAATTAAAACTATTTGGTTTCTATTTTGATTATGACTATGAAGTAGATACAAGCGATCCTGCCTTCTATAAAACTACTCAATGAATCTTTGCTAAAATGTATGAACACGGTTTAGCTGTATTGGAAGAAGTGGAAGTAAATTGATGTGAAGAATTAATGACGGTTTTAGCTAATGATGAAATCGAAATTAAGGCTGATGGCAAAATGTATTCTGAACGTGGTGGGTTTCCTGTTATTAAAAAACCAATGAAACAATGAGTACTTAAAATAACAGATTATGCTGAAGCGTTAGATAAGGATTTAGACTTAGTAGATTGAGACGATAACTTTAAGTTACCACAAAAGAAATGAATTGGTGTGTCTAAAGGTGTGTTGATTGATTTTAAAACAACTACAGACCATGATATTAAAGTATTTACAACTAGAGCTGATACTATTTACGGAGTTAGTTATATTGCTGTTTCTCCTGAAAATGCTCTAGCGTTAAATCTAACTACTCGTGAATTAATGGAAGAAGTATATAGATATATACAAGAAACAAAAACTAAGAGTGAAGTAGAAAGAAAAGAAGAGAAAACAAAAACTGGTGTATTCACTGGCAACTATGCTATCAACCCATTTAATAACAAACAAATTCCTATATATATTACCGACTATGTTATAAATAACTATGCAACCGGTATGGTTATGGGTGTTCCCGCTCATGATCAAAGAGATTATGACTTCGCTAAAGCATATGGATTAGAGATTACTAAAGTAATTGATAATGATGTAGAAAATGAAGCTTATGATGGAACTGGTACTTATATCAATTCTGATATTCTAAATGGTTTTACCAATCAACAAGATGCGATCGAAAAAATTACTAACATTTGTAAAGAAAGAAAAATTGGACAATATTACACAACTACAAAGCTTCATGATTGAACATTTAGTAGACAAAGATATTGAGGCGAACCGTTCCCAATTATCTTTGATGAGAAAAATAAACCACATTTGTTGCCTTATAAGGACCTTCCAGTTGTCCTTCCTGAACTGGACGACTACCGTGCTGACAAAGACCACCCTGTGCCACTTTCTAAAGCCGAATCTTGAAAACATGCAGTTATTGATGGAAAAAAATATACGAGAGAGTTACAAACTATGCCCGGTTCTGCCGGATCTAGTTGATACTTTCTAGCTTATATTCTAAAGAATGCTGATGGTACGTATTGTGAAATTGATAGTAAAGAAGGAAAAGAAAGATTAGATAAATGAATGCCTGTTGATTTATATGTTGGCGGAACTGAGCATGCTACTGGTCACGTACTATATGCTCGTTTCTGACATAAATTCTTGCACGAGATAGGTATTGTTAAAGCACCAGAACCATTTATTAAATTAGTAGACCACGGTCTAATCTTAGCTCCAGATGGCAGAAAGATGAGTAAACGTTGAGGCAATACAATTCAACCTAATGAATTAGCTGAATCTCACGGAGCTGATGCTTTTAGAGTGTATATCGCTTTCAGCGGACCGATTAATGCTGTATTCCCATATAGCACAACTGGTATGGATGGAATTAGGAAGTGATTAGACCGTGTGTATAACTTATTCACTACATGTGAAATAAAAGATAGTGCTGAATATATTACACCACATTTAGATATTGCTTTCAATCAATTTGTTAAGAATGCTACCAATAATATGGAACAATTGAAACATAACGTAGCAATTAGTGATATGATGGTTTATATTAACGAATGTTATGTTGATAAAATTATATACAAAGAACATATGCTTGGTTTCTTAGTTATTTTAAGTTGCTTCGCACCTCACTTAGCAGAAGAATTAAACAACATCGTTCTTAACAACAATAAATCAATCACTAAATATTCTTGACCAAAATATGACGAGAGTAAATTAGAAACTGATTTCATCAACTTACCAATTCAAATCAACGGTAAACTAAGAGCAACTATTCAAATCAATAAAAACTTAAGTGAACAAGAAATTATTGATATCGCATTAAGTAATGATAAAGTTAAAAATTACACTCCTAATGGTTATAAAAAAGTGATCTATATTAAGAATAAAATTCTTAATATTATTTTACCTTAATAGCAATTGCAACATAGCTTGGACCAACATGGGCAGCAATAACTGAAGGTAATTCGCTATATTCTATATTAACACCTTTGAATTTATTTTTTAAAACATCAATTGTTGAAGAAGCATCAAACTTATTATCTACAACGTTACTTGTAAAGATTACTAATTTCTCAATATCTTTTCCATTGTAACCAGTTTCTTCTTTGAAGGCTTCTTCAACTAACTCAGGAACATTTTCTACTTTTGTAGTTTTACCAACTAGTTTTAAACCATCTTTTTTTAAAGCTAAAACAAGTTTAAACTTTAATAATCCAGCAATGAATCCTTTGAATGAACTAACTCTACCACCTTTGATCAAATATTTCATATCACTTACAACAACTGAAATAAGCGCTTTGGCATTGTATTCTTCAACAATCTTACCAACGCTTTCTTTGTTAACGTCTTTTAAATTCTTAATATCACTAACAATTCATCTAACCATATCTCCAATAGCGTTTGTGTTAAATGGGTATACATTATTGTAATCACTAGCTAATAAGTTTCATTGGTTGAAAGTACCACTTAAGTTCTTTGATAAAGAAAGCACATATACTTCATCGTATTTCTTTGTTACTTCATCTAATAGATCTGCACAATCTCCAATTACTGGACTAGCTGTTTTATATTCTACACCTTTTTGCATCTCTATAAGCATTTGTTTAGTCTTAATATCTACACCATCACGTAAACTAAAACTTTGTTTACCAGATACTTTAGTTAAAGTTAAAGGTGCTACATATACGTCAGCGATTTCTCCATTGCTGATTTTGCTACTCGAATCAACAATGATGCAATATTTCATAATTTAATTATATAAAAATGTTGTTGAGAGGAAAAGCAAACACCACACAACAAATTTTCTACATAGATTTAATTTATAAATTAACAAAAAATTTTTTCATTTTTTTTTTTTTTGAGTTTATAATCCTTTTTGTATGTCCTCAACTATTAAAATGACTAAGAAAACGAAAATTGCATTCGCTTTAACAACTGTCGGGTGCTCTTTAGTAATGGCAGGTGCGGGTATTGGAGTAGGATATGCTTTAAGAGATATTAAACCGCATCATAATACATTTGTAGGTGAATATGAAATATATTATGATACATTTGATGCGTTAGAAGAAGCCTCAAATAAATTCACACCAGATAACTGGGAGAAAGATTATACAGGTGTAGATCCTGAAGATTCAAACGCACTCAAAGAAATTGCTAGCCATGTATTTGCAACTAAAGAAAGCACACTGTATTTTGCGACTTACTCGGTTTATTATCTTATAAAAAATTTTAAATTACCTGACCCGATTACGCATGAAAATATTGAAGAAATAAAAGGAGTAGGATATGTTAATGATGATTTTAGTATTGCTTGCGAATTTAGTATGTTCATTAACTATGGTTCTGGGCAAACAATATATCTAAAATCCGTTTTTGAGAGTGTGCCACTATGTCAAATATACGTAGATGTCCGTTCTAACGTGTACGTTGGATTTGGTGACAATCATTCTAGTGACAATATATATTGGGTAGATAATTATGACACTTGAGTTTCTACGAGTAATATTAAATGGTTTTACCTCAATCAAGCATATTTTCCAAATGTTGTGTTTCCCACAGAAGATCCTAGATAACCAACATTGCTTTTATAATATAGAGCTATGTCGCAAAACGGTGGGATATTTTTGTCCAAAACTCACTTCTTTTAGTAAATAGAGTTCAACTAGTTTTTGTTGATTAATAATTCTCATTCCACAGTGTCTTCTAATTTGTGC
>JAISSF010000009.1 GCA_031273215.1 Mycoplasmataceae bacterium | reverse complement strand
AATAAGTTACCGCGAAAGTATTAAAAAGGGTGAAAAACTTTTTTGTTATTATATTTTATATAATAAAATTTTGTAAATCGATATGCTTGGAAAGGGTAAAAAGTGCAATTTAACTGACGCCAAAAATACCATTTTTCCAGGTTTTTATGTAATTTAGAGGTTTAAAAAAATATAATTACTATAATGAGAAAAACATTTTATAAATCATTTTTACCATTTGCCACCACAACTCTAATTGTTGGCGTGGTAGCTACTTCTTTTGCGTTAACTAGTTGTGGCAAAAATAAACCGACAGAAAATAGTTTTACTATTTCAACTCAGCAAAATGTATATGCTCATAGTACGTCTGGTTTAACGCAAATTTCCGTTGACTACACAACTTCTGGATTCAATCCTAGCCTTTTTTTAGATGTTACCGGACCAAATGCAGATAAATTTACAATTGTAAGTGTTTCTATACAAAATAAAAAAATTAATGTATCGATAAACGATAGTACACCTTTTGATGGTGTTTATTATTTGCAATTTATAGACACTAATAATAATATTACTTCCAATGCAATAAAAATTATTTACATCGAGAAAGCTTATAGCGACACAGGTGTTGATTGAGAAGGATATTCAAGTGGAAGTTTGGGTTTAACATTAAACTATAATCATACAAACTATACTGCTACAATTGCGGAAAGCCTTGATTATATTGCACAGAATTTAGTCATTCCTGAATATATAGCAAGTGGCAATAAGATATATACAATCACCGCAATTGCTGGACATGTGTTTGATGAAGAAGATGGACTTACAGGAAGTTTATATATTGCTGATACAATTACCACAATTGGCAATTATTCATTTGAAGATGATAATATTACTTCCGTTCATCTTTCTAATAATCTAATAAGCATAGGTGAAGCTGCATTTGATGGAACTCATATTGCAGGAAATTTAACTTTTCCAATGTCTCTAACTACAATTGGTAACGGTGCATTTGCAGAAACTGGGCTTCTAACAAGAATAACTATTCCTAATACCATAACTGAAATAGGCACATTGGCCTTTGGTGGAACTGGTGCTAGTCAAATAGTTTTAGATGGGTTTGACAACGAACCTTCATGAGGGAATAATGAAATGTTTTATGGAACAACTACAACCACCGGCACAGTTGATACGATTAATGGTACTTACACTAAACAAGCAGCTCTTGCATACTTGATAAATTACTGTGAATTAGATAAGGACCATTGAAGTATTGCTTAATACTTTGCTTATAATAATTTTCTACTAATTAAAATCAGCTTCTATATCATTTTATAATCATTCTATGGATAAGCAATATAAGCTTGAAGAGATTGTTATTAATGGTAAAAAGCATCAATACAAGCTTATAACTACATACCGCAGAACAATTGCTATCGGCGTTAATTCAAAGAACGAAATTGTAGTTATAGGAAGTAAAATCGTACCCAAAGCATACTTAATTGATTTTATCAAAAAGAATATTGAGAAGATGGACAAACACATTAAGAACAGCGTTGATGCATGTATCGTTAATATGGATAAACAATATATTTTATTAAATAATAAAAAGTATGATTTAATAATTAGTGAAGGTGATAAAAACTCATACACAATCAGATTAGATAAAATTTATATTAAAATCAAAAATAAACAAAGTTTGAATAAAGTACTTAAACAAATATATTCTAAAAAAATGGAGAGATATATCAAGGACAACAAAAAACTAATCCAATCATACTTTAATATGTTAAACATAAAACAAATACCCATCAACCATAAGTGACTTAAAAGTAGATGAGGTTATTGCAATATCATCAAAAAGAATATCTACATATCTGATTTACTTTATGCATTTACTTCTACACAAATTAACTATGTTATCATCCATGAAATCTCTCACTTATTGGTAGGTAACCATAGCAGACAGTTCTGGAATGTAGTAGCAACTATTATCCCTAACTATAAACAAATTAGAAAAGATCTTAAAAAAGGACACATAATTCTAAACTAGATAATTTTATCTAAAATAGCATTTACAAACTTATAAGAATTAACATCACTGTAGTTTTTGGCGTTAATAATAGCTTGATCAATAATAATTTTCTTTTCTACGCCAGTTACCTTTTGTTCTCCATATGCGCCAATAATAATAGCTTTATCAATTGTTTTAGTTCTTTCTCAAGTTCATGTTTTAGAAAGCAATGGTTTGATTAAATCAAAGATTTCTTCTTTGTGTTCTTTGATATAATCAATTACTTTAATTTGTTCTTCATCAAATTTAGAGATGTCAAATGTTTTTTCATCATTTGATAATAATGCATAAACTCACCTAAAAATATCAACATGTCTTTTCCATTGTTGTTTCTTTGTATCCATAGGATTATTATAAAAGATAGGTTGTAGATTACAAACTAATTTTCTCTAACTCACTAATTACATTAGTGAATTCAGTTTCACTCTTTAAAATTAATCCACAAGCATTCTTATGTCCACCACCATTAAACATTTGTGCAACTGGTCTAACATCAATCTTTTTAGAACGGATAGAACACTTTCAAACTCTAGTAGTTGTATCATAGTATAAACTAGTTCAGATGTTAATATCTTTAACATTAGCCATAGTTCAGATCATTGAACTCGCTTCAACTTTATATTTCTTAAACATAAGTTTAGGGATTAACAAAGAAGCTACATGTTTCTTTGTATTGAAGTTAATGAGCGAATAAATATATTCTTCAAATTTAATATCATTTAGTGATCTCTCATTTAATTTTTGTAAAATAGGAGTTGGATTATCCATAACTTTATAAAGTTTAGAAACTAAAGTGAATGTTGAAGACAATGTATTGCTATAAAAGAAACGGTTCGTATCTGTAACTATACCAAAGTATATATATTGTGCAACAACATTAGAAATATACTTTTTATTTCAATAGAACAGTATTTCACCGATCATTTCACAACAGCTAGAATAGTTCTTATCATTTCAACATAAGAAAGCATACTCTTCGCTATTTGGGTGATGATCGATTGAAATGGTTCTTTCACACAATAAATGTTTTTGTGTGTACACACGGTCACTATTAGCTGTATCACAGATAATACCCATAGACTTCTTAATTCATTCATCACTTGGTTGTTTATCTAATCTACTAGGGATAAATTTCTCTAAATATTTTTTCTCTAAACTATCTAGTCCAATAATATTAACAATTTTATGAGGATATTTATGTCTAATAAATTCTCTAAGTGCAAATACAGAACCTAATGCATCACCATCAGGATATATGTGGAAGAACAGAGAGATTTTATTATAATCTTTTATCGATTCAATGATTCTATCTAATTTATTACCCACTTATAATTATTATAAAATGAAAAAGATAATATTTTGTGATATTGATAATACTTTAACAAAGTATTCTTTTAAAGTATCAAAACAAAACATTGAATCTATTAAAAAATTCACTGATGCTGGTGGTGATTTTGTTTTAACAACTGGTAGATCAATTGTTTCGGCAAGAAAGATTCAAGACCAAATTAATGAAGCTTTACAAATGAAACCTAAATATATTATTTGTAGTAACGGCGGATATATCGTAGATAATGTTAATGGTGATGTTGATATTTATACAATTGATGAAAGTATTTGTAGACAATTGTACCGTATTATTATTAAACAAAGAGTATGAGGGATGTTCTATACCGATTTATCTAATGACCTAAGAGGTGTATTTATAACAAAGTTATGATTCTGATTCTTTTTAGGAATCTTTAAAAATCTAAACGCTTTAAAGATTAGAGAAAATACTGACCTTTCTTCTTTTAAAATTATTATTTGCCACTATAAGAAAAGCAGAATTAAACAATTTGCTAAAATATTGGATAAATCTTTTGGTAAAAAAGTTTCTTACGTAATGACTACGCCTTTCTCTATTGAGATTAACGCGTTAGGTGTAAACAAAGCGAGTGGTGTACAAAAAATATTAGAGCGTGCAGATCTTAACAAACAAGATGCAGCTGCTATTGGTGATAGTGGAAATGATGTACCATTATTTAAAATGGTTTCTTTGCCTATTGCAGTTAAGACAAAAAATGCTGATGTAATTAGAAACTCTCTGGTATACATACCAAAATTTAAAAATGGTGTAAGTATTGCTATTGAAAAATATATCATGAAGTAAAAAAATATATACATAGTATATATGAAAAAATATTTTAAAAAAACGTAAATTTTGTATTTATATTATTTTTAGAATGGCAAAACAAAACTACATAGAATTGAAGAATGTTGCTAAGACATATACTGATGGGTTTACTGCTGTAAGTAATATTAATTTAACAATAGAGAAAGGTAGTTTCGTTACATTGCTTGGACCAAGTGGTTGTGGAAAGACTACAATCCTTAAGATGCTTGGTGGTTTTGAAACAGTTACCGATGGTACAATTAAAGTTAATGATTTAATTATTAACGACTTGCCTCCTAATCGTCGTCCAATCTCTACCGTATTCCAAGATTATGCTTTATTTCCTAACCTTACAGTAACTGAAAACATTAAATTTGGATTGAAGTTAATGCGTGTTCCTTTGGAGAAAGGTAAGATTAAAGATTTCTCAGGAGAGATTATTAAGTTAAAAAGAGAATGAAAAAATAAAGCTGATAAAGAAATTGAAGGATTACAAGGCGATGTAGGAAAGATAAATAAGAAATTACTTCGTATCCAAAGCAAGTATGACCGTAAGCCTGAATGAGCAGCTATTAAGAACTTAAGATGAGCAAACTATGAAAACAAAGTTTTACAATTAGAAGAAGCAAAAAGAAACAAACTTAAAAATGGTGAAATATATTTAGATGAGAAACTAACTCCTAATTCAACAAAATTTGATAAAGATTACATTGCTCTTAAAAAAGCATTCTTATCTAAACAACACATCGACAAAGAAGTTGATATCATCAAAAGAAAATTAAGTGACAAGATTGGTTGAATCTCATACTGACAAAACTATACTGACCTACAAGTAGAAAACTATGAGAAAAAATATACTACTCGTCCTATTTCGAAGAAAGAAATCAAAGCTCGTGTTAAAGATATTATTGAAAAAGTTGGATTAACAGGAAAAGAAAATAAATTCCCTTCGGATTTATCTGGTGGTATGCAACAACGTGTAGCGCTTGCTCGTTCAATCGTTATTGAACCTGAAATCATTTTATTAGATGAACCATTATCTGCATTAGATGCTAAAGTACGTCACCAAATGCAATTAGAACTTAAGAGATTACACAAAGAATTAGGTTTAACATTCGTTTTAGTTACACACGATCAAGAAGAAGCTTTAAGCTTATCAACTAAAGTTGTTGTTATGAGCGATGGTAAGATTCAACAAATCGGTACACCTAATGAAGTTTATGATACTCCAACTAATAAATGAGTTGCTAACTTTATCGGTAAAGCAAACTTCTTTGATGCTAAATTTGCTAACAACAAATTGATATTTGAAGGCATTAAGTTCAACAACACTAGTGCTGCATTAGCCAAACAAAACCCAAGTGAAGCATTATTAATTGTAAGACCAGAAGATATTAATATTGTTGCTCCAACAAAAGGATTTATTAAAGGTAAGATTGCAGAAGTTATATATAAGGGTTTGATGTATGAAGTTAGATGTGAATGAAATGATCAAGAAATTCAAATTGAAACCACATCACAAATCGAGAAGGGAAAAATTGTAGGACTAACATGAGCTTTAGATGATACATATGCAGTTGCTAAACCAAAGGAGGAAGCAAATGCCAAATAGTAATTCAGCTAAAAAGTATGGATTTAAAAAATTTAAATTCTCTACTAACTGAAGGAGTAAATTAGCATTAATCACTCCTTTTATTATTTTAACATTACTTTTAGTAATCATTCCTCTTATCTTAATTTTTATTAAATCATTTACTCCAGTTTCTGGTGCAACTATTAATGATAACTGAAACTTTGTAGATATGTTTATCTTTAACAAAATCTTAATTTCATTAGTGATTGCAATTCTTACAACAGTTATCTGCGTGGCTTTATCATACCCATTCTGTTACATCTTGGCAAGAAGCACAAATCAAATTTATAAAGCAATTATCATTTTCATCGCTACCGCTCCAATTTGAACTAGCTTCTTAGTAAAACTAGTTGGTCTTAAAACATTCTTTGATGTAATCAATGGATTCCAAAACTCTACATTCGGTCACCTTTGAACGGTTGTAGGGCTTGTTTACCTATACATTCCTTTCATGCTAGCACCTTTATATACTACGATGATTAACATGCCTCCTAACCTTGTTAATGCAAGCCAAGACCTAGGAAGAAATAACTTCCAAACTTTCTTTGCAGTAGTTATCCCATATACAATGACCGCTTTAATTAGTGGTATTACATTAGTATTCTTGCCTAGTTTAGTAACCGTTGCTGTTCCTGCATTCTTAAACGGTTCACCTGATGGAAGTTTAATTGGAGACATCATCGTTGAAGAAGGTAACCTTGCTACCACAAGTGAGATTGCGATGGCTAGAGCTTCTACATTATCTTTAATACTATTATTAGTATTGGTAGCCGGATATGGTTTATTCCTAGGTGGTAAATATGGTGTGAAAGCAATTAAACAAAGGGGGTCTACAAAATAATGAGAGCAAAGAATTTCTTTAAACAATGATACATCTTTATTTTCTTAGCTTTAATTTACATTCCTTTAATTGTAATTATCCTTCTTTCTTTCAATGGAGCAACAACAAGAGGAAACATTAACACTAACTTCGGAACGCCAACTGCTGATAACTATTTAAATTTATTTAAAGATAACCAATTTGTTAATGCTTTGTTGAACTCTTTATTATTAGGTGTAACAATCACACCAGTAATTGTGATCATTGCCACAATGACGTGTTTTGGAATTTGACAAGCAAGAAAAGCACAAACTAAATCTGTATTATTAGCTTCTAACTTAACAATCATTTCACCAGATGCAATTACTGGTATTAGCTTATTAGTTATGTTTAGCGCAACATTAATTCCTTTAGGAGTTGATTTAGGTTTCTTCACAGTTGCTTTAGCACACATTTCATTCGGTATCCCTTATGCAATTATCGCTATCTACCCAAGAATGAGTAAAATGAACATGAACTTAATTATGGCTAGTCAAGATTTAGGCTATAACAAATTCCAAACATTCTTCAAAGTTGTTATTCCGTATTTAGCTCCTGCAATCATTAGTGGTGCTTCAATCGCTTTTGCAATGAGCTTAGATGATTTCATCATCACTAACCTAGTTAACGGTTCTTTCCAAACAATCGGTACAGCTATCTATTCTACAAGAAAAGGTATTAAAGCATGAGTTGTAACATTCGGTGCAATCATTGTATTAATTACATTGGCAGTTACTTCAATCATCGCGGCAAAGAAATATACATCACACAAATATGCGATTAGACAAAAAAGAATTCACAAAGGAGGTAATAACTAATGAAATTTGTGGCTAAAATTAGAATGATCGCTTTACCAATAATCTGCAGTGGAATGGTATTACCAATGACTTCATGTTCATCAACTGGTAAAATTGTTTTTGCTAACTATGAATCATACTTCTCAACAGATTTAATTTCTAAATACCAAAGTGATGTTACATTTCTATATTACCAAACAGATGGAGACATACGTGCAAAATTTAGAAGATCTTATGATATCGCTATTCCTACAACTGCAGAAGCACTAAGATATATACACGATGGTTGAGTAACTAGAATTGATTGATCTGCTTTTGGAACAATTGCTCAAGAAACATATCCAGATGGATATTATGGAGAAGATGATGCTCAACCATACTTACAATGCATAAATGCTGATCAAGAATTACAAAGTATTACATCTGGTTATGAAGCTGAATATTTATTAGCTGGTTATGACACTGGATTTAGTGAATTTGCTGAAGAAACTATTAACATCGATGTATTAAATGATGCATACCACATTACTCGTGAAATCGATAAATATGCTTACGATAACGGATTCTTCCCTGAAGAATATTTAGAGGAAGTAGGAGATGAGTATTCTATTCTTGATTTCATCATCCCTTACTTCTTCCAAGACTATTTATTTATTTATAAAGGTGAAGAATTAGAAAACCCATTCGGAGAAGAAGAACCATGAACTTGGGGAGCAATTAATGAGAAAGTAGGAAAAGGCGACGAGCACGATCCGAGATTTGACGGTAGACGTAATAACAAGATCTTAGCTAACGATGATATGAGAACAAACTTTGATATTGGTAAAATCATTCAATGAGAAAATGAAGGTATGAACCCAAGTACTTTCAGTATCAATCCTGCACCTAATGAAGAAACTATAAATGATTTCAAAGGAATTTACGAAGAATTCTTAGGCGCTTATAAAGATACCAACCAATTCTTGTTAAACTCTGACTCTGGACAATTAGTTGGTACATTCAGCGATTATGTTAACACAAGTAATGGTATGTATGCTTATAATGGTGATGCATTATTAGCATCCATCGGTAACGGACAAGCTGATAATGAAGAGTACTGAAGTAACCAGTGATATGACTTCGCTAAAAACAACAGTGTTGAAGACGCTCCAATGAGTATCATTGTTCCTGAATATAACTTAGTTGCTATTGATACAACAGTTATTAATAAAAACTCGGTTAAACTAAATATAGACGGTACTGCTAACTTAGATGATGAAAAAACAAGAAGTATTTATGAATTTGTTTATTCAACTATGTTGGATCACACAGATTATTCTAGTGATGTTGGCGTTGCTAGTGATAACGGAGAAACTGGTGCATCACCTACTATTGTAGGTTCTGATGAATTATGATATGACGATCCTAACCAAATCTGAGCTTGAGATGATGAAGAAGAAATGTATGTTTATGATGTAATGAATAACTTTGATTGAGTTATGTATATTTCTCCATGAGCTAAAATCGATCAATACATCTGAGGTTACCAATACGGTAAAGTAACTACTGGAGGTGATCTATACGAATATGAACCAATCGATTGTGGGGCTGATTACTTCTGAGAAACAGTTAGTGGTATGTTCACTGATTATATTGAAGGATTTGATCCGGATGAAGATGATGACTTATGTGAAGCTTGAGCAACTATGATGGGTGAAGCATACAAGATCTTAATCGGTAATACATATTTTGATGAAGAAGCAAAAGCGATCAATGCAATTGAAGTTCCTCTTTCTGATTTACAAAAATCTAATATGTATGAATCATACATCAGAGTTAAAAATACATTGTAATAAGTTACATTATGCTTTTATAATATATATGTGCCCGTAGCTCAGCTGGATAGAGCACATGCCTTCTAAGCCTGGGGTCGGACGTTCGAATCGTCTCGGGCGCGCCAATATATTTAAATGATACAACAATTAAACAAAAACGCTGCTAAAAAAGTAAATAAAAGTACGCACAAAGTTTATTTTAATAAATTTCACTGAACTTTAATTGCTATTATGCTTGCTGGCTGTGTCGCTTACTTGCCTTTATATTACACACAGGTGTTTGATATTAATAATATTTATTACAGTGGTGCTCCCACATGATTGAATCAAACATTATGTATTTCTATGCCAATTATTAGTGTAATTGCTGGTATCTCTAACTTATTCTGCATTATCTTATTAGCTAATAAAAAGATTTCTAACTTTATTTTTGGAGCAATAGCTGTAATATTATTTGCAATTGTAGCAGTAATTACTAAACAATGATTATTCGCAGTTTTGAATGGTTTATACTACTTACCATTCCAATTTGTAGGAATTCATACATGAAAGAAAGATTTAACAGTTAGCGGAAGTGAAGTAAAAGTTAAAAGTATGAATAAAAAAATCTTTTTAACTATTTTAGGTTGTACAATCGTTGTCGGTGTGGGTGTGGGTTTAATTATTGATATTCCTGCTATTGCTAAAGCATTAGGTATGGATGAAGGCACTAAGGACTGATTATACTATGCTGGGTTAATTATTAACGGTATCACTATGTGTGCTTCAATTGTTGCCTTCCAAATAGCAATCCGTGAATACAAAGAGAACTGAATCATCTGAATTTGTTCAAACGTAGCTGTATTAATTCTTTGATCTATTAGTATTGCTGAAAACATCGAACTTCATGAAAACGCTAAAGTATTTACTTCAGCTTTTACACTATTCACTTACTCATTTAGCTTTGTTAACTCTATCTATGGATACTTAAATTGAAGCAAGAAGTAAATTGGATAATATATTAATATATTAAAAAAATTATTTGTTTTTTTTTTTTTTTGATTTATAATTAACTCGTTATGGCAAAAGTAAAAAGTAAGATATCATTAAAAGTTTTGTTACCATTATCAACACTCGCTGCTGCAGGAATTTGTACATCGACTATACTTATTGTTCAAAATTACAATAGGTACAAAAATGATAATCACAAAACATTTTTATCTTGGAATGAAATTAAAGACTTTTTTTGAATTGATGGGTCTAGTCTTAATCAATTTACAAGTGATGGTGATATAGGACTTTCACAATTAATAAAACAAAAAAATGCTACTGGTATTACATTTGGTAATGATATTGAAGAAATTCAAATGTACGCATTTTATTCGTGTGGTAGTTTAAATGGCGAAAATAAAGTTGATATTAGATTTTTAAATCAAAATATTTGGATACATGAGTATGCTTTTGCAAATTGTAAAAGTTTAGGAAAAATTATTGGCAAAAATTTTGATGTTTATGAAGGTGGGTTTTATAACTGTACTAATTTAACTCTTCCGCTTTCCAAAAAGGAAAAAATTACTATATTATATTCTGCATTTGATGCATTCTACGGATGTGAAAATTTAACTGTTGAAATGTTGGCTAATCTTGAATTTGGGGGAGATTGATATGAATTGAAGTATTTTAATAATGGACTTGGTGCAGCTGTAGTATATGGTGGTGATTATGCTTCAGACTACACATCACCAGCACTTACTGGTTGTTTGATAGCTGGCGATATAGGAGACGAATGACAATCATTGATATATTATGGTGAAGAAGATGACAATACCATTGTTCCTGATTCGTGCTTTGCGGGAAGTGCTAGTTTATCTGGCATAGATCTTTCTCCAGCTACTTGAGTTGGTTATGGTGCATTTTATGAATGCACAAATTTAAAGAGCATTGTTCAAAAGCAGGGAGATGGATTTTTTGCTGATGAATCTGCGTTCTACCAATGTAAAAATCTGATTCTGCCAACTGCAGAAGATGGCTACACACTAAAACTAAACGGACACGGTGGTGATTATTTTTATGGGACAGGATGGTATACTTTTGAAGGATGTCAAAAATTAACAGTTGATATGATTAAAAATATTGATTTGACAGAGATTTCTGACTATAGAAAGTTAGTTCTTACTGACGATGAGATGAGTGGCGCGGCTATTACTTTTACAAACCCTACTGGTTGATTAGGTGACGCAGGGTGTTTAGTAGCCGGTGATTGAGGGACGGAATGAACAAATATATTAAGTGGTGGTAGATTAGAAGCTGATGGTTGATCTTTCTCTGGTTGTGCTAGTTTAAGAAGCATTGATATCACAAATTGAGAAGAAGGAGAAATTTATGAATGTACTTTCCAAGGTTGTGTTGGGTTAGAAGAAATTCGAATCAATGCTAATACTGAAGTAATTGATAGTTGAGCTTTTGCAGGATGTGAGAATTTAAAATTAATAGATAAGAGCGAAGGCGATTTTGCTCCAATCTCTGTGGATGAATATGGCTATCCATCTATTGGGGAAAGTGCTTTTGATGGTTGCAGTAACATTGGCACATGAGTCGGTGCAACCATTGATAATGCTGTTATTGATCTAGGAATAATTAGAGGTTGAAATACATTATGATTAACTAATTGAGTTGCTAAGTCGAACTTAGTTTAGGTAATTAGTTTCTCACCTAATAATATAATAATATTAAGTTATGCAAGACACTAGTGATTTGGAATTTATAGAAGGTGTCGAAGATAAGCTTATCTCGATATTTTTAAACGATAGAGAGGCAGCTATTCAAGGCAATAGCACTTTAGAAGTTAAGGACTTCTATAAAAGTGAAAACCAAATTATCTATAGTATTATTAGAAATTTAATTGAGAATGGTAAGAATATAGATGATATTATTGTTCTTGAATATATTCATGCCAATGAAGACAGACAATTTAGCAACTATGAAAACTACATCCACAATGCCTTAAATGAATACTCAAGTAGTATGAATGTTAACGAATATATTGATATTATTAAAAAAGCTTCTATTAAGCGTAATTTAGATAAAGTTTGTAGAGAGATCATCGATTCTAAATTTGATTTCTCTAACTTTGATGATAAAATATCGAAAGAAATCAAAATCTTTAATGATATTGCTTGATCTAAAAAAACAAATGATATCGTAGATATATGTGGTGCTTTGAGTTCAAGTTTAAATAACACAAACATTAGCGATGCTTATTCTGTTGTGCCTACTGGTTTTAATAGCGTAGATAAATTAATTAATGGGGGGTTTGAAAAAGGTGAGTTAAACTTAATTGCCGCTGCTCCAGGAACTGGTAAAACTGCTTTTGCATTAAACGTATTTGCTCACGAATGTGAAAAACTATTGCACTTTGACGTATCTAATCAAAATAGAAAACCTCCAATTGTATATTATGTTTCTTTAGAAATGACTGCTCCACAAATTTTAGAAAGATTAATTTCTATCAATACAGGTAAGAGTTTTAAATTCTCTAACTTTAATAGCAATAAATATTCAGAATTAGATAAAGAAATCTTCCAAGCCGCCTTTGATAATATATCAAAATATCCAGCTAAAATGAACGCTAACTTTAAAGCAAGTATTACTGATATAAGAGGACAAATAAGTTTATTGGCTAGTAGTCATGATATTAAACTTGTAATCATTGACCACTTACACATTATGGACTATGACCGTAATAACGAAAACCAAGAAATTGCTGGTATTACTAAGAACCTTAAACAAATTGCAAAAGAATATCAATTACCAATCGTTTTACTTTCTCAAGTAAACAAGAGCAAGAATACATTTGGCGGGGAAAGTAAGAAATTTGGATTTAATAAAGATCAAGTTAAAGAGGAAGAAACATCAAGCAACAAGATTTTCTTAAGTGATATCCGTGGATCAGGAGCACCTGTTCAAGATTCATCAATCATTATTCTAATGTGAAATGAAAAGAAGAATGAAAAATCTACTCAATTAACTGTACAAATTGCTAAGAATAGAAGTGGTGCAACCGGTGAAGTTAAATTATTTTTAATTGGTGAAGCCAGTAAGTTTACTGAACCTTCTAATAGAGAATAATTAATCTGGTTTAGCTAATTTAATATTAAAGTTGCCATCTTCATTTAATCCAATAATGTAATTAGTATTCTTTTTAATTTCATTTTGTAAAATTTGGTTAGCCAAGAAATTCTCAATTTCTTTTTGAATATATCTCTTAATTGGTCTAGCTCCATAAACTGGGTCATATGCTTCTTTAATAATCTTTTCATTTACCTCTTCATAATTAAATTTTATTTCATAACCATCTCTAGATAATCTTATAGATAAATCATTCAATAATTTTTCTACAATTAAATTAATTGTATCTTTACCAATTGGATTAAAAGTAATGATTTCATCAATTCTGTTAATAAACTCTGGTTTTAAGTATTTCTTCAATTCGTTAATTGCTTCTTTTTCTTTTCCTTCCATAATTTCACTAGCACCAATATTAGAAGTCATAATGATGATTGTATTCTTAAAGTTAACATTGTTACCTTTGGCATCATGTAAGATACCATCATCTAATATTTGTAATAATAAGTTCAATACCTTTGGGTGTGCTTTTTCAATCTCATCAAATAATACCACAGAGTAAGGACGACGACGAACTGGTTCAGCTAATGAGTTACTATCACCATACCCAACATAACCAGCTGGTGAACCGATAAGTTTACTTATAGAGTGCTCTTCCATTAATTCACTACAATCAATTCTAATCATTGCTTTTTCGCTATCAAATAAATTAAATGCTAAAGCTTTGGCTAATTCAGTTTTACCAACTCCTGTTGGACCTAGAAATAAGAATGAACCAATTGGACGATTAGGATCGTTAATACCAGCTTTACTACGTAAAACAGCATCAGCTAATAAATTAACAGCACGATCTTGACCTTTAATTCTGTTCTTCAAATCTTGTGCTAAGTTTAATAATTTAGTTTTCTCGTTTTCTAATAACTTAGATAATTTAATTCCTGTAGCTTTGGAGATAACTTCTGCAACTTCGTTGCTTGTAACTGAATCTCTAAATGTAGATTCTTGTTGAGTAATCTTTTCTTCCATCGCTTTAATATCTGCTTCAATTTTAGGAATATCGTTATAAAGAATTTTACCTGCTTTTTCATATTGTCCTTCGGCTTGTAATCTATCGATCTTATTCTTATTTGCTTCTAAATCCGTTTTAAGAGCAATAAGTTTATTGTGTTCTTCTTTTTGTGCTTTTCAAATCTTCTCTTCTTGTTCTTTTGTTTTCTTTAATTCTATTAAAGCATTATCAATCTCAATTAATTTATTTTGAGATTGAATATCATTTTCATTTAATAAACTCGCTCTTTCTGTTTCTTTGTGAACAATTTCTCGGTTAACACGATCAAGCTCTACTGGTAGTGAGTGCATTTCTGTTTTTACTTTAGCAGCGGCTTCATCAATTAAGTCGATTGCTTTATCGGGCAAAAATTTATCAGTAATATATCTATCAGATAAATTAACTGCTGCAACTAAAGCAGAATCGTGAATTTTAACTTGATGGAATAATTCTCATTTTTCCTTTAAACCACGCATGATAGTTAAAGCTTCTTGAGGAGTTGGCTCAGAAACAAATACTTTTTGCATTCTTCTTTCTAAAGCTCCATCCTTCTCAATATACTCACGGTACTCATTTAATGTTGTAGCACCAATTATTTTGATATTACCACGTGCCATTGCGGGTTTTAAGATGTTTGCAGCATCCATAGCGCCTTGAGTTTTACCCATCCCCACCAATTGGTGTATCTCATCAATAAACAGGATTATCTTGCCATCAGAATCTTGTACTTGTTTAATAATTGCTTCCAATCTCTTTTCAAATTCTCCTTGATAACTAGCACCGGCAATTAAACTAGAAAGAGATAATTCAAAGATTTCTCTATTCTTTAAGTCTTCAGGGACATCACCGTTTACAATTCTTTGAGCTAAACCTTCTACGATAGCAGTTTTACCAACTCCCGGTTCACCAATTAATACTGGATTGTTTTTTGTTTTTCTGCTAATAATTTCTATTAGTCTTCTAATTTCTTCATTACGTCCAATAATTGGATCTATCTTGTTAGTTCTTGCGTCTTCTGTAAGATTATGACCATAAGTCTTAAGAGCGTTCTTACTATCTACAGGAGGTGTATAATTCATTTCCATAACACTTATATTATATCACAAAATTAGCACTCAATGGTTTGGAGTGCTAACTACTTAACAGATCAGTCAACTTGATCTACTGTTTTAGGGTTATTATTTTTAATAACTTTCTCAATTTTACCGTTGTTAACTTTAATTACAGTAGTAGCTAGTTTAGCAATTAATGGGTTGTGGGTAACGATAATAACTGTATTTCCAAACTTATTATTAACCTCTTTAAATAATTGAAGGATTTCTTTAGAAGTTTTTTCATCAACTGCTCCTGTAGGTTCATCACCAAATAATAAATTAGGGTTCTTTGCTAAGCTTCTAGCAATCGATACTCTTTGCTGTTGTCCGCCGGATAACTCGTATGGGAATTTATTTCTATATTCATACATACCGATTGTTTGTAATAATTCATCAATTGGTAATTTTTTATCTTTATCATTTTGTAAGTTAGAACCAATTTCAACATTTTCTCTTACAGTTAAGTTAGGCAACAAACCATATTGTTGGAATACATAACCTACGTTATTTTTTCTAAAAATAGTCAAAGCAGAACCACGTTTGTTAATTAAAGATTCTTTAGCAACGATTACTTCTCCATATGTAGCATTATCCATACCAGAGATTACATTTAATAAAGTTGTTTTACCAGATCCAGAAGGTCCTAAAATAACTACGAATTCCCTTTTTTTAACAGTTAAATCAACATGTTTTAACGCGTGGAAAGCGATAGATTTATTAGCATAATATTTGTTAACGCCTTTTAGTTCAATGATGTTATCATTTTGTTGAATTTGAGGTTCTTTTTTCTTTTTGTTTTCTAATCATAAAACTAAAGCAGCGTGATATTTATTAGCAACAACAATTGGTAATTGTTTACAATATGTTTTGATATCATTTATTTTCTTTTCAGTTAATGTTTTTGTTCTAGCAACAATTGCTTCTTGACCAGCTTGACCCTTAGATGCAACATTAGTTACATAAACCAAGTTTAATTTCATTAATTCTTCTTTCTTTTTTAAGTTTCATAAAGAAATCATTTGTGCTTTAGAAAGAGGGAATTTACCATTATCTCTCATTTGTTCTACTTCATTAATGATTTTAACTAATTCTTCAGCAGTTTTCTTTTTATAACTCTTTAAACTATCAGCTTTTAATAGCTTGTGCATCTTTTCAATTAGTTTGAAATTTCTAATATATCCACATTTCTTTTCTCAATCTAATTTTTCAAGAGTTAATTTAAGAACTTTTTGGTAACTTGCGTTATCTCTAACTGGGATAGAAGCAATTTTCTTTCTCAAATCAGTTATATTAGCATTTAACACATTTAAATTATCTGGTGTTTTGGCAGCAATATTTTCCATTAGTATTATTATATAAAATGGTTAGTTAAGCTTTAGTTGGCGTTTGGCAGTTTTGGCAAATTTAAATTGTGGGATGGATTTTTGAATAACATAATATCATAGGAGAATGAAGGCAACAAATATAATCTCGCAGTAAGTAGAAACAACAATAGTATAGCCTCATGTATCTTCTTGAAAGAGGTTTGGAAATGGAAAGTTGTGCAATTCTTTATTTCAATTTTCTCCTATCACTTGTGCCATTGCTCCGATGAATATCAAATATATGTAACTCACCAAAACTCCTAAATACACATCATTTTTATTAAGCTTGTATGGACGATATAAAAATAACCAAATTCCATTAAACACAATCAGTGTATGAGACATACAAGATCAAAATGTGCCGTAATCTTTAAAAATATTGCCATTATCAGGACAATTAAAAATCAAGGTTGGGTAAAATAAATAAATGATGGTAGTTAGTATTCCAGTCGAATAAGCGAGTGTATAACCGATACTATTTATTATTGAATTTTTCTTTCCATAGATGATAAAGCAATATCAAATGATATTACTTGCACAGACCGAAAATGGTAGGGCATATCGGCTGAAATTTTCCATGTTTGATATATTTAATACTTGTTTTACTAATTCCCCCCCCATGAAGGAAAAAGCAACAATGTAAAATGGTAATTGAAAATTTGATTTATTTTTAGTAAAACGAATCGATAAATATAATGCTAGAGCAACTAGTCCTAACATAACTGGCACTACTTTAATTAAACCGGTAGTATACATAATTTTAATTATATAATATATGTATGGGAAGTTTAAGAAAAAAGACTGAAACTGTAAGAAGTAGAAAAAGAGCTCAACGTGATGCTAACCGTATTAAAAAACTTTTGAAGGGTAAAAAGAAATAATTATGAGTACTTGAAAAGTTGAATACTTAGATCGTGTAGTAGATAAATATATTGATCTAGAAGAACACGACCGTACTGTTCGTTGTATGGTCTCTTATCAATACA
The DNA here is from genome assembly GCA_031273215.1 of Mycoplasmataceae bacterium. Classification (GTDB taxonomy): domain Bacteria; phylum Bacillota_I; class Bacilli_A; order Mycoplasmatales; family Mycoplasmoidaceae; genus Malacoplasma_A. The sequence continues at coordinate 27,681 of JAISSF010000009.1, read as the reverse complement.
ACTTTAACGTTGATAGATTAACTTCTACAATTAAACGTTTATTAGATGAAATGCCTATCTTAAACTCTACTTTCCAAGAAGATAACGGTAAATTCTTCTGAAACCACAGAGGTGAAAACTATGATAACATCTATGATGATTGAAAAGATTGAACTCCTTTCTTCTCTGACTATACTTCTAACTTTACAAACAACATTGATGCACAAATTAAAATCTTAACTTATGGTAACATCTTAGCATTCCGTGTTAATAATATGTTAATGGATATTTTTGGATTAAAGAACTTAATCTTATATTTCTGTGATTTATATAACAACTTAGAAAACGTTGGATATAAATCTCCATACAGAAACAGTGCTGATAGAAGTTTAAAAGCTTTAGTTTCTCGTATTCCATTCATGCACAAAGTTGGCAAATCTAAATTAAATAATTTAAAGAATGATGGGTTTAACTTAGCAGAAATCCCTCACCAAGATAATATTGAAGGTAGTGGAGCATTCTTAAATAGCGATGGATACTTCGGAGATGAAGCTACTAAATTATTTGAGATTGCTAGTAAATATAACACTTCTGTTTCAAATATTTTATTGGCTGCTTACCATAGAACTATGGCTATCATTTTAAAACAAAATGGTAAACCATTAAACATTGGTAAACAATTCGATGCAAGAGAAGAAGTTCCTGGGTTTAGGCCATATAACAACGCTCACGTATTCTTACCTAGCGTTGTTACAGTTAACGTTAATGATACATTCGTAACTACACTTAACCAAGTTACTAAAATTCAAGACTTAATTTCTTCTCAACACTTAGTTGCTAAGAAAATTAGTTCTCCTATTAAAAACATCTTTGGGCCTACTGAATATTTACAATTTGTTTCTATGGGTAGAATCGAAAAGTCAGCTATTAAATTAGGTGCTAACATTGCTACTGAAATTTTCTTTGCTACACCTTCTCGTTTCTTACCATACTTAAGCTTATCAGTTTGTGCTTTAGATGAAACAGAAATCTACTTATCTGCTATTAGCTGGTGTACGCCTAATGATTTGCCTAACGTTAAATATATTTTCAATTGAATTAAATATGAAGTTCGTACTTTAATTCACACAGAATATCCCAACTTCTACAAAACATACAACGAAGTTGAAGCAAAAAATGCAACATATAATCCTGTTTCTAAAGTTTCAATGCCTACAACTGATGAAAAAGGTAAAAAACTTACTCCAGCTAAAGCGAAAGCTGCGGCCAAAAAAATTAGTAATTCAAGAAAAATTGCTGAAATTGATGTTGGGGAAACTGCTAGTGGTAAAATTAATAAAATTACTACTCCTAAACAAATTACTTTGCCTAAAAATGTATGAACATTATCTCAAATCGATTTAGCTAAAAAATATGAAGAATTAACTGGTTCTAAATTAGAAGCTGATGATTCTGGAAAAGTTAAATATAAAGTTAAAGGTAAAAACGTATATCAAAAGAGAACATGAGATGAAATTAAAAAGTTCGTTGATTTTAAATCTGGTTCTAAACCTGCTTCAACTGGTACTGGATTTGAAAAAACAGCTCCTGTTGTTTCTACTCCTGTAACTAGTGTTAAGAAATCTGTTCCTGCTAAAAAAACTCCTAAGAAAGTTGCCACTAAGAAACCAGTTTCTAAAAAGAAAAAATAATGAGCATTAACTTTGCTGAATTTCTATACTTTGATACCCATTGTCATCTGAATTACGAACCAATTTACGGTAAAAAAGATATTATTACAAGTGCAAAAGATAATAAAGTATTGATTAACTGCGTAGGAGTTAATATTGATACTTGTTATAAATCTTTAGATATTGCTAAAGCTCATAGTGATCAAGTTATTGCTTCTCTAGGCTTCCACCCAGAAAGTATTGATGAATTAGATAAGATTGATGAATTAGATAAATTGATTGGTGATAATTTAGATATTGTTAAAGCAATTGGTGAATGTGGATTGGATTATCACTATCAACCTTTAGATAAAGAAAAACAAAAAGAATTATTTGTAAAACAAATAGAATTAGCTATTAAATATAAGCTGCCTTTAATTATTCACTGTCGAGATGCATATCAAGACTTATATGATATTTTGAAACAGCACTATAAAGATTTGACCAAAATACTAATCCACTGTTATGATGGAACGAAAGAGTGAGTTGAGAAATTTAATGAGGTTGATGTGTATTATGCAATTGGTGGAAAAATAACTTATCCAGCTGCTGAATATTTAAGAGAAGCAATTAAATATATCCCTAAAAATCGTTTAGTTTTAGAAACTGACGCACCTTGATTAAGCCCAATTCCATTTAGAAAAGAAATTAACACCCCAAGTAATGTAAAAATCACACTACAATATATAAAAAATATATTAGGGAGAGAAATTGAACAAGAAATCTACCAAAATAGTCTAGCTCTTTTTTTCTAAAATCAACATTTTCCATAATAGTTTTCCGCTTTTTTACGGTGGGCGAAATTGAAATAATTGGTAATGTGCAATTATTCACTACATTCCAATTTGAATACACTCGTTCTGATACTTTAATAACCTGTAAATATATAATATTTAGTATGAACGGATTTGATCTAGTAAAAAAAGAAGCAAAGCAAAATGTAATCGCTATTATTGAGAATGATGAATTTAAAGATTTATCAGCTACCGTTAAAAGTGAAGTTGTTGGATTTGTTGATAAAGGTTCAGTTGATGGATTAGCGATCGTTCGTCACTCTACTGCCCACTTATTAGCTTGTGCATTACAACGTTTATACCCTAATGTTAAGTTTGCGATTGGACCGTCCGTTGAAAACGGATTCTACTATGATATTGATTTAGATGTTAAATTAAGTGAAAATGATTTTGCTAAAATTGAAGCAGAAATGAAAAAGATTGTTGACGAAGATATTAAATTCTCTCGTTCTGAAATCTCTAGAAAAGAAGCTTTAGATATGTTCAAAGATAATGAATATAAACTTGAATTGATTAATGCAATTAGCGATGATGCTCCAATTAGTGTTTACTACTTAGAAGGATTCTATGACTTATGTCGTGGTCCTCACGTTCCTTCTACTCGTTACTTAAAGAACTTTAAATTAACTAAATTAGCTGGTGCTTACTGAAGAGGTGATGCTAAGAATAAACAATTACAAAGAATTTATGGTACTGCTTGAGATACAAGAGAAAACTTAGAAGGATGATTCAAATTTATTGAAGAAGCAGAAAGAAGAGATCATAAAAAAATTGGTAAGGTTATGGATCTATTCCACTTTGAACCAGAATTCGCTCCCGGCGCTCCTTTCTACCATCCTAAGGGATGATTCATTTTTAGAACATTCGTAGAATTCTTAAGAGATATTAAACACGCAAATGGTTATACAGAAGTTGCTACTCCTACTGTTATGAACCGTTCTTTGTGAGAAACTTCTGGACACTGAGAAAAATATGGTGAACACAACTATTCTGGTAAAATGGAAGATCAATCTCAATTCTGTGTGAAACCAATGAACTGTCCTGGTGGTGTATTAGTTTATAAGAACTCTCCTAAATCTTACCGTGATTTACCTATTAGAATGGCTGAATTTGGTCGTGTTAATAGATATGAAGCATCTGGTTCATTGAATGGTTTACTACGTGTTCGTGAATTTACTCAAGATGATGCTCACTTATTCTGTACATTAGAGCAAGCAGAAAGTGAAATTTTTGGCGCTATTAAATTATTTGAAAAAATTTATGGTATTATGGGATTTGATGCATCTCATATCGAAATTGCTTTATCCACTAGACCAGAAAAGAAAATTGGTTCAGAAGAAGTTTGAGACAAATCAGAATTATTCTTAGAAAACGCATTAAAAAAACTTGGTCTCCACTATAGAATCCAACCAGGTGAAGGTGCTTTCTATGGACCTAAATTAGAATTTGGATTTAAAGATGCAATTAAACGTAGTTGACAAATTGGTACAATTCAATTAGATATGAACTTACCGGAAAGATTCAACATGGAATATACAGGCAATGATGGACAAAAACACCAACCAGTTATGATTCACTTAGCTTGCTTTGGTTCTATCGAAAGATTCTTAGGTATGTACATTGAACACACTGAAGGTAAATTCCCTTTATGAGTTAACCCAGTTCAAGCAATTATCTTAAACGTTAATGATAAAGTTACTGATTACTGTAAAGAAATTAGTGAAGCAATGGTTCAAGCTAAAATGCGTGTTGAATTAGATGTATCTAACGATAACATTAACTCTAAAATTAGAGAACATTCAGTTGCTCGTATTCCATACATCATTGTAGTTGGTGAAAAAGAAAAAGAAAGTAAATCTGTTACAATTAGAACTTATGGTACCGATAAACAAGTAACTCTTCCTGTTTCTGAATTCATTAGTAAAGTACAAGCCAAAGTTGAATCTAAGGCATTAGGTTTTGATTTATAATTAATAAATTATTGCTAGTTGTTGGAGAAGGTTTAGTTGATCTTGGGAAGGTGCGTTAAATGTTTGATTATTGATTTGTCCAATAATTAAATCTATATTTCCAAAATCAATGTATGGTTTACCATCCCATGTTGTTCAGGCCGCTTCTTGCAAAATACGTCCCGTGAAGACTCCAGGGATTTCAAAAAGAATACATTCATGAAAAGAAAGTTGGGTTGAAGCAAACCCAAATCCTGAATTTCCCTCTGAATTTGCAAAAGCATATGCTCACCCGGTTTCGATAAAAATATTATTAAGCATATATTCAGTCGTTAATGAAGTATTAAATTTGATTTCTCTATATCTCATTTGATATCCAACTTTAACATTTACCAATGGTATCGGATTAATTTCAATAGCTATAGGATTAGAAATAATCCCGGTATTAACATCTTCTACTTGTAAAATATAATCTCTATTTCCACTAACATCATCAGGTAAGTCTACTGTAAAACTTTTATCTTCATAACTAATATTAAAACCATCAAAATATTCTGCATCGTCTCCACATAATTGTAAATTAGTAGATGAGAATTTATAAAATGTAAAATCACATGTGATATCTAATTGGTTAAAGACTGTACCTTGTTTTTGTTTAGTGGAAATTTGAATTGGATCAGTATTGATTGGATTACAACTCTTAGTTAATAAAAGAGCTCCCGCAATCCCCCCCCCAATAAGTGCAACAGTAGCGATTGGTAACAATACCTTTAAAAAGACTTTTTTATTCATATATAGATATTATATTATTAATAAATTATTGCTAGTTGTTGGAGAAGATTAAGTTGTGCATCTAAAGGTCAATCACCATTGAAAGCGGTTATTGTATTACAAATTAAATCTTCATCACCTAAATAAAAAAGTGGTTTATCTGGTCATGTTTGTCATGTACAACCATCTAAAATATTTCCATTAAAATCATTTAGGTGATCCAAGCAAAGAAAACCATAGAAAGTGCCTGGAGCGTTGTTTGCAATTCTAATTCTTTTATATTCTTCTGAATCGAACTTATAAGCCATTCCTCAATTGGTTGTGGTAAATATTTCAGTTTGCATATATTGAGTTGTTAAATCCGTATTAAAAAGAATTGTTCTGTTTTTTAAATTATAACCCACTTGAATCGTAGATAATGGAATTGCATTAATTGTAATAACAATTGCATTTGAAACCGTTTTAGAATTAACATCTTTAAGTTGTAGAGAATAACTTCTATTACCTAAGGTATTGCTAGGTAAATTTACAGTAAAAGTTTCATTAGTATAATCTGGTACAAAGTTTTCGAAGAATTCAGCATCTTTTCCACACAGTTCAAATTAGATGGAGAGAATTTGTGGAGCTTAAATGAACCATCTATATTCACTTGTTCAAATGCATTGCCACTTTTTTTACTAGTTGAAATACTTATAGATTTAGTATCACAACTAGATAAAACAGTAGCGGAGGCAATCCCCCCCCTTATAAGTGGAATAATAGAAAGCGAGATTAATTTATTTTTCACTTTTCTAATATATTATAGACATAGTCAAATTATAATTACTCTATAATGATCTACATTAAATCTAAAAAAGATATAGAAGCGATTAGAAAAGCTTGTGCTATTTGAAAGAAAGTGAAAGCAGAATTGACTGCACAAACCAAGGCAGGAATTACCACTATTGAACTAGATAAAATCGCTGGTAGAGAAATTATCAAGCATAAATCTACTCCTTCTTTTTTAAATTACAACGGTTTCCCAGCTAATATATGTATTTCAGTTAATGAAGAATTAATACATGGAATTCCTTCTAACTATAAAATTAAAAATGGTGATATGATTACTTTTGATGTGGGAGTTACATTTGAAGATCATATTTGTGATTCAGCATTTACAGTTATTGTTGGAGAAAATGAAGAAGCACAAAAAATCAGTGATGCAACATATAAATCATTAATGGAATCTATTAATATTATTAAACCTGGTGTATATACTGGTGATATTGGTTATAAAACAGAAGAGATTGCTAAATCAAGTGGATATGAAGTAATTAAAGATTTTGGTGGACATGGATGTGGAAATAAATTACATGAGGATCCATCTGTTCTTAACTACGGAAATAATGGAGAAGGAACTAAATTAAAACCCGGTATGACTTTATGTATCGAACCGATGTTAATGACTGGTTCAGATGAATATATTACTTTAGATAACAAATGAACTATTGTCTCTAAAAATAATAAATTAACATGCCACTGAGAACATATGGTGTTAGTAACTGAAAATGGTTTTGAGATATTAACTATATAATAGTAATATGAAGACCAAGTACATCTTTGTTTTCGGTGGAGTGTATAGTTCCTTAGGGAAAGGTATTACAGCCTCCTCGATTGCAAGAATACTTGGAGAAATGGGCAACAAAGTTAGCATGGCTAAGTTTGAACCATATTTAAATGTAAATCCTGGTTTAATGTCTCCTTATCAACATGGAGAAGTATATGTTACACATGATAAAGGTGAAACAGATTTAGACTTAGGTTCTTATGAAAGAATTGGAGGAGTAAGAATTAGTAAAGATAACTATATTACTAGTGGTTCAGTATATCAAGAAATTATTAATAAAGAGAGAAGTGGATTCTATCAAGGTAAAACAGTTCAAGTAGTTCCACACGTAACTGGTAAATTCAAAGAAAGACTATATGACGTAGTTAAAAAAGAAAACCCTGACTTCTGCGTTGTAGAAATTGGTGGAACTATTGGAGATATGGAATCATTAGCTATTATTGAAGCGATTTGTGAAATTAAGAGAGAAGTTGGCTATGATTGCTTCTTACCAATCTTATGTGCTCCATTAATTATGTTAGGTGGAACAACTGGTGAATTAAAAACTAAACCAACTCAACACGCTTACCATGAATTATGTAAATTAGGTGTACAAGCAGAAATGGTTATTTTAAGAAGCGAAGTAGATGTAACCAAAGATGTTTTAGATAAAATGGCTATTCACTGTCATATTCCTAACGATTGTGTATTTGCTAATAAAACCCTTCCTAGTGTGTATTTCGTGCCCACAGAGCTTTATAAACAAGGAATTCACAAGGCTATATACAAATACTTTGGGCTAACTTTACCTAAACAAGATAAAATGGTTAAATGAAACAAATATATTAACGATATTAAAAAAATTAAAAGGGGAGTAACTATTGCTATGGTTGGTAAATATATGGAATTACACGATGCTTATGCTTCTGTTATTGAAGCTTTAAGATTAGCAGGATGAGAAAATAAAGTAAATGTTAAAATTAAATGAGTTCAATCTGATCCTATTACAGATAAGAATGCCGCTTCATTCTTTAAAGGCGTAGATGGTATTTTAGTTCCTGGTGGATTTGGTGGTAGAGGAACTGAAGGAATTATTTCTTCTATTAGATATGCTCGTATTAATAAAGTTCCTTACTTAGGTATTTGTTACGGTATGCAATTAGCTACAATTGAGTTCGCTAGAAACGTTCTTGGTTGAAAAGATGCTAACACAACTGAAATTGATCCTAATACTAAACATAAAATCTTTGATTACATTGATGGAAGAATGCGTTTAGGGGAAGAGAAATGTATTATTGATGATAAGAATACATTAGCTTATAAACTATATAAATCTACTACAGTATTACAAAGACACAGACACCGTTGAGAATTCAATAACGATTACTTAAATGATTTCAAGAAAAAGGGATTTATTATTTCTGCTCACTCTAGCGATGAAAGAAAAACTGCTGAAATGGCTGAATTAAAAGGGCACCCATTCTTCTTTGGAGGACAATTCCACCCAGAGTTCAGTTCTACTCCAGGTAAAAACGATCCAGTATTCTTAGGGTTAGTCAAAGCTGCAATTAAGAAATAATTTTTCTTCATCATGTAAGTTTCTTAAGTTCAGGAACACCAATCTTATTTAATTGTTCAATATATTCACTCTTCTTAATATATTTAAGTGTGAATTTACATGTGAGATAAAAGTTAGTAATCAACTCTTTATTATTAATATTTTTACTAACTCATTCATATAACTTAATAAAATTATTGCAGTCATCATTGTTAATACCTAATGACATACTACCTTTGCTCTTTGTATAGAAGTATGTATGCCTTGTACAGAGAGCTATTTTAGGGTTCTTGTCTAATAATTGAACCGAGATAAATAAATCTTCTAACATTCTTATACGTTCAAAGAAATGAGGATTTATTTGTTTAATAAATTCGTAACGGTAAAGTTTATTTCATATATATCCATAATCACATTTATTAATATATTTTTGTAATGTATATTTTTTATTAAATAAGTTGGCAAATAGCGATCTTATAAATGTATTTTTTTGGTATCAAATAATTTTACTAACAATGATATCTGTATCACAATTTGCAGATTTAATCATTTCACTAAAAGCATTAGCGGTGTAATAATCGTCTGCATCACAGAAACAACATCATTTAGTTTCTACATATTCTAATAATATTTTTCTAGTGATACTTAATCCTTTATTTTCTTGGGTTATTACTCTAATTTTATTTGGATATTTATCTTGGTAGTCATTAAGGATATCTAAAGTATTGTCTGTGCTTCCGTCATTGCATATAACAATCTTGATTAAACTAGAATCATATGTTTGATTAAGTATTGCATCAATAGTTTTACGAATTGTTTTCGAAGCGTTATATGCGGGTATTAAAACTGTGATGTTTTCACTCATGAACTTATAAAGATTATATGAAGGTGAATTAAATTCAACAAATGATTTTTCTTCATAATGCCATCTTTTTAACAACTGGTTTGTGGATTACTTCTAATTGTCTAATGTAATCATATTGTCTAATATATTTCAATATCATTTCACATGAAACAAAATAGTTATCAATTAATTCTTGATTCTTAATGTTTTCTACAATTCATTTATACATCACAATAAAGTTTTTACATTCTTTTTCTTTTACATTTAACGAGATATTACCAGAAGCTGATCCTTTTACATATGTGTAGGTATGTTTTGTACAGAATGCTAATTTTGGTTTATTTTGTAATAATTGAATAGAGGCAAATAAATCTTCTCACATTCCTACCCTATCTGGAAAATAGGGATTAACTTGTTTAATAAATTCATATCTATATAACTTATTTCACAAGTAGCTGTAATCACATTTATGAATATATTTTTCTAGTGTAAATCTTTTATTAAAGAAGTTTGCGTATAGTCCTCTAAAGAAAGTATGTTTTTTATATCAAACAACTTTACTTACAACTATGTCTGTATCGGGTTTGGCAGCTTTAATCATTTGTTTGAAAGTATTAGGTGAATATATGTCGTCAGCATCACAAAAACAACATCATTTAGTTTTTACATGTTCTAATAAAATTTTTCTTGTTGTGCTTATCCCTTTATTTTCTTGATCAATAACTTCAATCATATTAGGATATTGTGTTTGGTACTTTTTAAGAACATCTAATGTACCGTCTTTACTACCGTCGTTGCACAAAACAAGTCTAATTAAATTTTTATCGTATGTTTGATTGATAATAGCATCGATAGTTTTTCCAATAGTTTTCTCAGCATTATAAGCTGGGATTAAAATGGTTATATCTTCCGCCATGTCCTATAATCATTATATGAAGACTAAAGTTATATTGGTTTGTGATGAGTGCAATTCGAGAAATTATCACTATGAAAAAAACAAATTTAGTGAGAAACGTTTCGAACTAAATAAATACTGTCCAAAATGTAATAAAAAAACGTTACACAAAGAGACGAAATAATTATCTTTTAACTCTTAACATAATTCTAATAACAACTCAGAATAATTGGATTAAGTTAACTAATAACATAAAACCAAACATAAACACAAATTTTGTTTGCGTCTGTGAGTCTAACATTTCCATGAATGGTTGTGATTTCTTAATTACGCTGAAATCATAAAGGATATATAAAATCATTAAAGCTCCTCAAATACCATAGATTCATAATTGAATGCTGTCGTTATTTAATACTTTGGTAAACAATGAAACCATGATTAATACAAAGAATACCACCATATAAGCTAATGTAGCAATCAATAAGAATTTACCTAAGCTAAGTGTAAATCTAACTGTTAATAATGTACCTAAGAAACCGGTAATGCCAAAGATAGCACAAGTAATTAAGAAACAAACGATAAAATCAGACATTTGAATTGTATTACCTGGTGTAACTTGAATTGCATAGAATAAAATACCAAAACTAATACCATTAGCGATTCCATACATAAAGATCATTCCAATAATTGTTCCTAATTTAACTTTCATTATTCTAGCAGATGTATACATAGACATAATTAATGAAGCGATTAATAAAACGATAGAAACAGCGTATAAAGGTCCAACGATGTTATCGCTTTGTTGACCTGAACCAGCACATTTCATTAAAATTGAAAATAATCCTAAAGCAAATCCAAACACTAAAGCAAATCCAAATCCACCGACCATTAGTGAACGAGCAAGAACGCTAGATTGCTTCTTTACAAAGACTTTACCTTGAGCATTAACTGAACCTTTATAATTTTCCATAAATATATTATATTTAATTTTTGGGTTTCATATACTCTTCCATATATTTTCAATCTGGGTTTCCATCTGAGTCAACTGGCAGGGTGATGGTTTCATTTATGGTTTTTTTTCCTTTGTTTTTATTTGCATAATTATATTTTTTAGTTAATATATTTTCCAACACTGTACAAATAAACAACGCACTTCTTTCGCTCATATTTTTATTAAATAACATTATTGTATCTATAGAAGCACCAAATTCATTTTTTTGGTAGAAACATTTACCACAGGCTCCATTTGTTGCGACAGATATGCAGTTTTTAAAATCTGCTTTATTAGTTGTACCGATTACCCCGTTATTAATAGCACTACATGAAATTAATGGATATTTTCCTTCTTGCCCGGATAATTTACTTATATTTCCAATTTTCCATGTAAATACATCGCTAACTTTAAACTCTTTTCAATTTGTAGAATTAACCTCATCTAGTTGTGGGATGGCGAGTGCGAGTTTCTGTTTCACAGTTTCTTCCAACTGTTTCACAGTTTCTTCCATATATTTTCAATCTGGGTTTCCATCTGAGTCAACTGGAAGTGAGATGGTCTCGCTTTTTAAATTATTTAAGAATAATTGGTGTGAGTAATTATACTTTCCTTGAGTTTGTTTTTTTAAACATGTACAAATATATTGTGCATTTATTTCATTTAAATTCTTATTTCTTAAAACATTCACGGATCCATGTCCTCGGCCAATAAAATTATTTCTTTGTCAAAACGACGTCCCATCTAATGAAGAAACCGTTATACATTCTCCTTTTTCGATTTCTGTTTTCTCATTTGGTTCTACAAATCCTTGAATTCCGTTGTTAAGATTCGAAGCACAAATAAACGGTACTTCCCCAGCTCGAAACTTAGTGATTTCATTTGTTTGAGTAGCGGTAACTTCAAATAATTCTCCAATTTTAAACTCTTTATTTTTCTTCATTTGAATCCTTTGCTATTTTCTTCAAAAATTTAAGTTTATCATCTAAATTATTCACCTTCATAAATTCAAGCATTAATTTAAAAGTAGATTGAACAGTATTTTGTGAAGAAATATCGCCTACTTCATGCAACATATATTGCAATAATGTCATTTCGAAATCTTCTTTTGTGACTGGTTCGACTTTTATATCTTTAGGATAAGATAAGCATACAGATGGATCAATTTCCTTATCACAAACACCACTTTCTCACTTCTTTAAAAATTCTTCTTCGATTTTAGGTCATTTACGTTTAACATCTTTATACCCTTGGTTTTTAACAGTTTCAAATCCATCATCTGGTATTCATCATCCTTTGATTTTTTTACTTTCTTGAGGAGTACCAGCAGTAAACATAAATAATGAAACTTCTCCACAACCAACTTTAGCAAAAATATCAGGTAGTAAAATGATATCTGTTAAAGTATTTTTAGATAACAATTTTTTCGCACTTTTAATTTTATCCATTTTAGTATTTGGCATCAATCAGCAAATTTTACACCCTACTTCCACATTATTTAAAACATTTTCAAGAATATCAATTGCTTGACTATTTTCGTATGGAGGATTAGCTATAACTTTATTAATTTTGTTTTTTTTAATTCAGTCACAGAATGGTTTTTCCAATGCATTCATGTGTTCAAGATTAGTTATTCCATCATTATGTAATAACATATTTATATAAGATAAAAACAATACATTTAAATCAAAATCGTTGCCATATATATTTCTTCAATTTTTACTATTACGATTAGCAGTTTTTACCAACAATGAACCAGAACCACAAGTAGGATCTAAAACATTATCATCAGGCTTAATATCCAACAATTTTGACATTAAGTCAGCAACGTGATCTGGTGTAAAAACTTGTCCGTGCTCGCTTTTGCCCCTATATCTATTAAATTCAGTAAAGAAAATGTTCATAATATCTATGTTACTTAATGGGTTTTGAGTAATTATCGCATTAATTTTTTCACACATTGTACACAATTGTTTAATTGTTGCATCACTTGGGTTTGTCCCAATTTGTATATTATGAAAAGATGAAGTTAAATCATTAATTTTTTTAGATTTTAATTCTTGATTGGTAAATCTACTAGTTAATTTATTCACAACACATTGTTTGAATCCTTCTATACCTGCGTAATCTTCAAAACAACCGTTTGAGTACTTAGAAGCAACTAGTACAACTCCCGTGAAAATCATTCTGTCATTAAGGTTCTTAATTACAAATTTTTCATGTAACATTTGATTGATTCTCGATATATATATATATATCAGAAGAAATGTTATCAATAGATTTTGTTCCTAATAATTGCTCATAATAAACAAGCGATTTTAGCGAATTGTCTAAAAACTCATCATTGTGGTAAACCTCAACTTTCACATCATTTTTTAAATCTTTAACAGCAATTTTTATAAAGTCGCTGTATCCTTTACTTTTTAAAATTTCTACATAATTTTCTAATTGTAATTTAGCATGTTTAAAACTACTATCACCCTGTTCTTTATCTTCGATTATAATCGCTTTGCCATCAGGATAAAGTCAACATCAGTCAGCTTTCTTACCATCGCCGATTGAATATTCTTGATGTGCACCATAAAACTTGTCATTAAGCTTTTCTGTTATATATTGTTTTATCTCTTTGTTGCTCATATCTGTATCTTATATTACCACATACGGTAATCACCCTTAGAACCTTCATCTTTTCCTTCATAGATCTTATTCTCAATTTTAATTCTATCCACAGTATAACCACTGGCTGTAGAGTTAGAAACGATAGAAGTTCATAAATCAATAGAACCAGATACAATAATAATTAATCCTGTTCCTCCTAAAGCTAATCCTGAAGGAATTCCGGTAGTCATAGCAATAATATATGGGATGGCTGCTACTGTAGCTAAGAATGGTGCTCCAATCCAGTTAATACGGGATAATACTTTAGTAATGTGTTTCTCTGTATCTTTTCCCGATTTAACTCCTGGGATAAATTTACCTGATTTTTCAAAGTTCTCACTTAAGTTTTGTGGGTTTACTTGTACATATGAATAGAAGAAGCTGAAAGCAATGATTAGTAGGAAGTAGATTATCAACCCAACTGGTTTTTCTATTTGTAAATATTGTTCAATGAATCATCTTCCTTCGTTTGCAGCGGATAAGAACTGACTAATAGTTACTGGAATAGTCATTAAAGAAGAAGCAAAGATTACAGGAATAACTCCAGCAGCATTTAACTTAATAGGTAAGAATGGTAAATCTTTAGTTTCTTTTACTAATCCTTGGCCAGTTTGTTGAATAGGGATTTTTCTAGTGGAGTCATTTACGAATACACAAGCGAATAATAATACAATGAACATACTCACATATAAGATGATAGATAAAACCATGGTTACGATATTAGAAGTTTTAGATAAATCAAATTTACCAATAATAACTTCAAAAGCAACTTGGAAGTTAGAGAATACTGAAGCAACGATACCACTTAAAATTAATAAAGTAACTCCGTTACCAACACCACGCTTAGTAATCATATCACCCATAAAGATTGCCAAATATGTTCCACCAGTAAACATAACGATTAATGTAGCGATTTGTTTTCAATCTAAACTAGAGATATCAGTTTCTCCAAAGATTTTAATTTGACCATTACTATTTTGTAATAATAAAGCAATAACCGCATAAGCTTGAGCGATACAGAATGGTAAAGTTAAAATTCTTGTTAATACTTCTAATTTTCTTTTTCCTCTTTCTCCTGATTTAGCCATTCTACTTAAAGGAGGAATTAAATCACTTGAAAGTAATTGTACAATAATTTGAGCAGTAATATATGGACCAACACCTACAGACATTAAACTCATTCTGCTCATACCACCACCGGCTAATAAGTTAAGCATTGAGCTGAAATCGTTAGAGCTAACTTTACCATCAATTTTAACTCCAGGAGATGGGATAATAGAAATGATGTGGAAAATGATTAAGATGATCAATGTAAAAACCATTGAAATTAATACACTTTTGTTAGTAAAAATTCTTTTAAGAGTATTTTTCTTCTGAATATTGGTAGACATTAAGATTATTATATATTTGATATATAATATAAGAGATGAAAAATAAATTCTACATAACTACAGCTATCCACTATTCATCAGGATTCCCACATATTGGTCACGCTTATGAAAATATCATGACTGACGTTATCGCTCGTTATAAACGTTTATTCGGTCATGATGTGTATTTCTTAACTGGATTAGATGAACACGGACAAAAGATTGCTGAAGTAGCAGCTAAAAACAATATGGAACCACAAGCTTGAACAGATTTCATTGCTACTAAGTTTAAAGAATTATGAGAGAAGTTAGATATTTCAAATGATGGATTTATTAGAACAACTGAACCAAGACATGAACAAGCTGTACAAAAAATATTTACTGAAATGCTTGCTAATAAGGATGTTTATTTAGGAGAATGAAAGAGTTTATATTGTATTGGATGTGAAGAAGCTTATACAGAAGAAGAAGCAGTACAAAAAGAAGACGGATTATATTGTCGTGTTGGTCATAAACTAATTCAACGTGAAGAACCATCTTACTTCTTTGAAATGAAAAAATATAACACTTGAATTAGTGAATACTTTGATTCTCATCCTAGTTTCTTATTACCAACTTACCGTGTTGCGGAAATGAAAAATAACTTCATTGACAAAGGACTTGAAGATTTATCGATTAGTCGTGTTGGATTTGATTGAGGTATTCCTATTTTAGAAGATGCAAAACACACTATTTATGTATGATTAGATGCGTTATTTAACTATGTTACCGCTTTAGGATACAACCAACCAGATGATAGTTTATACCAAAAATTCTGAGCTGATGAAAATACTGAAGTTGTACATGTTGTAGGAAAAGATATTGCTCGTTTCCATACAATTTTCTGACCAATTATGTTACACTCACTAAACTTAAGAATTCCTGACCACGTTTTAGGACATGGATGAATTATGGCTGAAGATGGAAGAAAAATGTCTAAATCATTCGGAAACGTTGTTGATCCAAATGAATTAATTGAACAATTCGGAAGTGATGCTACAAGATATTATTTCATGAAAGAATTTGGTTACCAAAACGATAACAATTTCAGCCATAGAAAATTTAAAGAATTATTTAACGCAGACTTATCTAATATCTTTGGTAACATCGTTAGTAGAACAATTGGTATGTTAAAATTGTATCGTAATGGTGTTGTTTATAAAACTAAATCGTACAAAGAAGATTTATACTTAAACATTCAAAAGAATAAACTAATTAATAACTGTGAAAGTACCATTGCGGTATATGACATTAAACAATTGTTAGAAGAAGTTGTTGAATTCGGTAAAACAATTAATAAATATGTAGAAGAAACAAAACCATGAGAATTAAATAAGAGTGGTAAATTTGATGAAGTGGATGAATTCTTATACAATGTTGTTGACGCAATCAGAGTTTATACAATCTTATTAAAACCAGTTTTAACCAAAGGTACAAAAGAAATTATCAAACAAATGAATTTCACGAACGAAATGGTATCATATGAAAATATTTCTAACCATAGTTTAATTGAAAACTTAAAAGTTGGTGAACCAACTCCAATTTACAATAGATTATCTAACGAGTAGTAATTTGTCTCTTTTTTTCTCTTAATTCAGCTTGTTTATTTCTTAACTCTTTAATTTTATTTTGATCTTGGTTTTTAGATTTAAGTTCAACTTCAATTTCTTCTTGGATTAATTGTATTTTTGTATCATAAATATTCAAACATATATTATTGATTAATTCAGTAATTTTCTTTTCACTAATTTCAGAATTATTTGGAATTTTAGAAAAGTATTCATTAATATACAATGTCATATCATTTCCATATGATGTTTTAATTAATAATTCTAAATCATCATTAGTTAAATTCTTTCTTGCTTTTCAAAGAATTAAAGCTTTGATAATCTTTGTTTCTATTAAAAAATTGCTATTTAACAAAGAAAGGTTAATTTTATTCGAAAACAAATCGATTGCACTTGGATTATTCTTAGCGATAGTGATCAGATCTTTAAACATGTTGTGTAATTTACGTTCATAATTATGAACTTCTTCGTTTATTTTTTGTTTAATAACTGTTGTTGATTTTTTTCATACAGGAGCTGGTTTTATATATCCCATTTCATTTTGTTTAGTGTTCCTTAACGAATCATATTGCTCGGATAAATCATTTATGTTTACGTTTGTTAAATCTGAAATTAATTGTAAGTGTTGCGTTTTCAATAAAACATCATCGCATTCGTTCATTACTCTAAAAATATTCTTAATATTATTAATTTTCTCATCAAGCGATTTCACTTCACTTAATTTTACGTTAATTAAAAAACTGATGTAATCAACTCTTTCTTCATACACTTTTTTAATGCCACTAACTTTTTGTTTTGAAAGCAACTCGTCTATATCTTTAATACTCTTATCGTAAGAGCCGATAACAAATGTTGATAAGTTATTCTCTAATAATTTTAACCCATTTGCGATATTGGCTTGAGTACCAGCGTTATCGTTATCAAAAGCTAAAATGAAAGTATTAAATTCTGTTGTTTGTAATAATTTAATATGTTCACCGCTCATAGCTGTTCCCATTGTTGCGACAACATCATCATATCCAGCTCTACTAAATGCGATTGCGTCCATGTACCCTTCTACGATAATTAATTTATCACTTTTAGCATTAATAGCGTTATAGAAGTTATAAAGAATATTTGATTTAATAAATACCTTATTCTCCTTGCTATTTAAATATTTCGGTTCAGCGTTCTTAACTGTTCTCCCACTGAATCCAACTACTTGCACATCATTATTGAAAATCGGGAAAGTTATTCTATCCGAAAAGAAATCATAAGGTGTACCGTTTTCACTTACCGTAATAATTCCTGCATCAATTAATTGTTGCTCGTTAAATATTCTATTTTTATCATACTCTGTTCCAAACATATTATCTTTATTTGTAAGAATCGAATAAATTAAATCTTTAGTATCCGGAGCATATCCAATTTTAAATTTCTTAATTGTTTCATCATCCAATCCTCTATTGTGCAGATATTCTAATTTGCTTGCATTCTTCTTATCAAACAAAAAACTTTGATATAGTTCGCAGCATATTTTGTTAATATCAAATAAATACTTTACGCTATGATCAAATTGTGAATTCTTAAACAACTCTTCGTGTTTAGAAAAATCAAATCCAATCATATCTCCGACTATCTTCAAAGCTTCTGTTTTAGAAACTTTTTTAAATAATTCAACAAACTTAATAACATCTCCACCAACACCACACACAAAACACTTTCAGATTTTCTTTTTCGGATTAACTGTTAAGCTTGGTTTGGAGTCTGAGTGGAATGGACATAACCCAACATAGTTAGAACCCATTTTTTTTAATTTAATGAATTGCCCAATGATATCTACAATGTTTGCTTGATTAACAACATCTTTGTATATATGATAATTAGATTTGTTTAACATAAGTTAATTATATTTTTATAAAACTAACATATAATTTATCTATGGAAACACAAAAACTGCTTACAACAATTATTGATGTAAAAGTTAAGGGTAAGAAAATCGGTAAGATTAACATAGGCAAAACCATTGTTTATAGTACTATAGGATTTTTATTATTATTTTCTATTTTATGTGCTTCATATGTTTTATCTAAACCATCAATCGATCTTGTTATTGTTGAAGGTGCTATTAAAGCAAGCTGAGGATTTTATAACGCAAATGGTTGTTTAAGTGCAACAGGTATAACTATGTTAGTTTTCTTTATCTTCTTTGCACTAATGTTTGGTTTAGCAATTTATACAGTTTACAATAAATCATTAATTATTAATGTAAAACATTTATGAATGATTAGATTTACTCTTTATTTCTTAATGGGTTTAATTTGTTTCTTAATGATTTGTGGGTGAGCGCAAAGTAATCACACTTCTCGTGTTAATGGTACATTCGCACACTCTCTATCATACATGTTTAATGTACGTATTGGTTTCACTGGTGATGGTGTGACTAGTATTTGATGCAAATACTCTGGTGCTGGAATAGCTATTGTTACTTTAAGTATTTTCGCTTTCTTAACTTTACCAGCCACCATTATTGCTAGATACTTCTACATCCGTAACCGTGTTACTCTTTCTCCTATTATTAACTAGTTTCATATAATTTATATATGGATAAAATTACCCCTAGACAAATGAAACTATTGAAGTTAATTGTTGAGGAATATACATATACAACTTTTCCGATATCTTCTCAAGAAATTAATGATAAATATTTAAGAAATATTTCTGCTCAAACTATTAGAAATGATATGGCTGCTTTAGAGAAAATGGGTTTGTTAGAAAAAACTCATACAAGTAGTGGTAGAATCCCTTCTAGTGCCGGGTATAAATATTACGAGAAAAATATTTTACAACCAACTATTAACAACGATATTAAAGGAAGATTGCAAAGAATATTTAATAATCGTGACTTATCTATTGATACAGTAATTAACCAATCAGTTGAAATACTTAAAGAATCTTTCAGACTTCCTATGATTATTACTAAATCTGAAGGCTATGAAACTTTAAAGAGATTTGATCTTATTCAAATTGATGATAACATGGCTTTGATTATTATTGTTACTAATGGTGGTAATGTAATTAAAAATACAATCACATTTAATTCTGCGGAAATGTTTAATGATATCGCTATCTGTGTTAGAGTATTTAACGACCGTTTAATTGATACACCATTGAGTCAATTACAAGAAAAAATTTCTTCAATTAAAGAGATAATTAGAAAAGTTGTACATGAATATGAATTCTGCATTAGACAAATTATCGAAAAGATTTTTGAATTCAACCAATCACCGATTAAAAAAGAAGTTCATGGAATTAACTATTTGACCGTTCATCCTGAATTCCAAGATAATGTTAAATTAAACCAAGTATTAACATTCTTAGAAGATACTAATGTTTGAAAACATATTGCTTATAACCAAGAAAAGATTGGTAAAACAAGTATCGTATTTGGAGAAGATATTGGCCAAAATGGTTTATCCATTGCTTCTACCTCTTTTTCTACTTCTAAAGGTAAACAACAATTATCAATCATTGGACCAGCTAGAATGGAATACGCCGAAGTGAAAGGAGTATTAGATTTCATTAATGACGAAATCAATAAGTATGTTAAATAATATCGTTTTAAGAAGCGCTTTACAATTTAAAGATAATATCAAGATATCTCATACACACAATATCTTTAAATACTTTAAGTTCTTAACTACTTTATATTCTAAATATGCTAAGATTAGTTTTATTAAATCCGTAAAAACTTTAAAAGATACCGGAATTTATGAATCAATGTATTTCTCTAATTACTTCCACGATTTACAAACTAAAATATTCGAAAATAAAATATTCGCTTCCCTTTCAATTAAATTTGATGTTTTAAAAGACATCATGGATAACTTCTTATTACTTTTAGAAAAAGATATATTCTTTAAAGAAAATAAAGCTTCAAGAATGTTCACGAATGATCAAACTTATACAGATAAGTGAACTAACAATATGTTTAACTATATGCAACAACATAAAGAATTAGTTAAAATCCTTAAGAAAAAATTAGATTTAAATGCTAATGATATGATCATTTGTGCAAATAAATTAGTTAATAAGAAATATTAGAGATAAAACTTATAATATCCTTAAGGAGACGTACTCAAGTGGTTAAGAGGACACCCTGCTAAGGTGTTAGAGGCTCTGCTGGCATGCGTTCGAATCGCATCGTCTCCGCCATTATTAAAATTAAATGAAGCAATTCAAAATAGGATACATAGATAAATCCGATTTATCTATATTTGGTATAGCAATAGGGAAAACAATAAGTAACGGTTTCCTCTTATTTGAAAACGGTGAACTATACTTTAAATCTAAATTCAAAGATAAAGAAAAAGCAAGTTTTAGTTATGTTAAAAATAGTTTAGATACTCAAGAAGAATTAGAAAACTTCTGCACAAAAATATCTGATGTTATCAAATCTTCTCACACGTATATTCAAGATATTAAAGATTCAGAAGGAAATGATGGGAGAAATCAAGATTATGCTCTTGTAAATCCTAGTTCAATAAATGAGCATTCAATTGCGCACTCATTAGCTAGTTATATAATGCATAATTCAAGCCTAAATGAGCCCATTCTTTTTTTATCCGCGAAATTGCTTTTCAACATTGCTACCTCTCATATTTATAGGAATGGAAATAAGCGAACCGCTATTTTCTCTATGATATTTTTGTTAGAAAATTTTGGTTTAACCGTTATATGTAAAAATGAGAATGCAATTAATAAATGAGATAAAATTGTATGTGACATAATTGGTTTTAGAAATAATTGATTAATCAACGAAGAAAATGCAATAATACATATTATGGGAAAAATAAGGGAATCTATATTATTAAATTTCAAAATAAGTTAATATGGGTAAATATAATATAAACATGGGAAAAAAATACTTTGGTCAATATGCTAAATTCTTCACAGACGGTGGGTCTGTTCCTTTTAGTCAATCTGATTTTGTAAAAAACTTCGACGTAACTCTCGAAAACTTAAAGAAAGATAAAGACGTAACTGCTTTAATTGCACACTTTGCTAACAAGTAATTTTCACTTATCCATAAAGTTAAATATATTTCATATAATATAAACATATAAGAAAGAAGTGAAACATTCACTCCCCTGATTTCGAAATAGATTTAGGGAATTTGCTTAATTTAACTTATATAAACCTAAAGGAGAAATAATTATGCCTAAAATAAAAACTAAAAAAGCAGTAGCTAAAAGATTCAAAGTTACTGGTTCTGGTAAAATAATGCACAAACACACTAACCGTGGACACCGTGCTTTTGGTAAGACCACTAAACAAAAAAGACAATTAAAGGGATCTACTGAAATGAATCGCGCAAGCAGAAGACTAATCGGTCGTGCTCTTCCATATAAAGGAGGTAACAAATAGTGAGAGCAACTAATGGACCTGTTACTAGAAGACGTAGAAATAGTATTAAGAAAAGAGTAAGTGGTGCTTGAGGTACAAAGCATACATCTTATAAGATTGCTCGTCAAACATTAATTAGAGCAAGCATATATGCTCTTAGGGACCGTAGAGCTAAGAAAGGTGATTTCAGAAAATTATGAATCAACCGTATCAATGGTGCTTTAAAGACTATGGGTTACAACTACTCTTCATTCATGAATGGTTTAAAGAAAAACAAAATTGAAATCAACCGTAAAATGTTATCTGAATTAATTATTCAAGAACCTAACGCCTTCAAAGCTATCGTTGAAAAAGCTATGGCTAAATAATACATGAAGCACGATTCTAATTTGGGCTATATATTTGATGATAAGATAAAAGATCAATTTGTTTTTTTAATTGATAATGATGGAACTAAACATCCTAAAATTTCAGTTAAAGAAGCTTTAGAAATTGCTGAATCTAAAAAACTAAGTGTTGTTATCAAAGTTCCCGCTAGTGAAGAAAGACTAGCTATAGCTATGATTGTTGATAAAGGTAAATTCTTATTCGATATCAAGAAGAAAGAAAAAGAGAAAGCGAAACTAGTTCAAAGCACTAAAGTTAAAGAAATAACTGTAAAACCTAGAATTGGCGATAATGACTTAGCTAGATTTGCAAAAAACACAATTGATTGATTAGCAGATGGATGCCAAGTTAAATTTAAAATTAAAGCTCCTGGTAGAATGCAAGCTTTAACTGATTTAATTAACCAAGTGTATGAGAAATATATTGCTTTAGTTGGCGATAAAGGTAAAATCCAACAACCTCTTAAAAAATTATCTCCCGTGCTTTATTCTGCTTTCTTAGTTCCTAACGGCAAAAAATAATTATTTACCAATTGCCACTTTAACCGTTTTAAAACTCGATCTTTAACCGCACTAAATTATATTTTATATAAGTTTTACTTTAAATTATTACGTTTTAATACGACTTTAACACCACTTACATCGGTTTTGAGTGTACTTACATCGGTTTTGAGTGTACTTACGTCAGTTTTTAGTGTACTTACATCGGTTTTTAACGTGCTGACATCGGTTTTGAGTGTACTTACGTCAGTTTTTAGTGTACTTACATCGGTTTTTATTTCTTTCACATCTTTCTCTAACACATCAAATCTATCAACTAATTTTAAAACTATTTCCCTTAAAGTAAGATGAGGTTTGTCTATTTTCTTATCACCTGTCGTCTTTTGAGAAATTTTTACGAAAGACCCTGTTTTATCATTCTTTAATTCAAATTTTTCAAATTCAATTTTAACATTTGCTTTGTTCATACATTTATTATAGAGAGTTTTTGATTATAATAATAATATGGCTAACTTAAAATCAAGTATTAAAAGTGTTAAAAAAACCGCTAAGAAAACTACACGTAATCGTATTATTATTTCTACTCTTAAACATACAGCTAAACAAGCTAGAAACAATGGGGATAAAAAAGATTTAAGCAAACTATACAGAAAAGCCGATTCCGCTTTAGCTAAAGGAAAAATTACAAAGAACAAAGCTAACAGAATTAAATCTAGAATTGCTAAAGCTGCTAATAAAAATGTTAAAACTGCTGCCTAAATTATTACTTCCAGTCGTAGGAGTAGTAACTCCTATTATTGCCCTTACTTCTTGTAGTCACACTGAAGGTGATCCATATAAAACTAAGAAAGCAGGAGATACATTTACTATTAGTAACCCTACAGAGGCTAAATGAATGATTCAACACATAAAGAATGGTGTTGACTTTTATTCTGGCGGGAGTTCATACACTATCCCAACCCCTGGTCCTTCTAACCAGTTGATGTGCAGAGCAATAGGAGTTAATCCAACTAATCAAGAATATTTATCTTCATCTGACTACACATGAAGTCAAATCTATTGAGAAATGGCTAATTACTATGCTCAAAAAATTATTCATAAACAATTAAGCACATTTACATATACTCATCCGGCTGCACCAGAAGCACCTCTATTTACTATTGATAGTGACAATGAAGTGACAATTTTACAAGATGCTCCTGTAGAAAACCTACAGCTTTGAATTACCTGTCCAGCTGGAACTCATACTGCTTTAACATACATTAATGATGATGCAACAAATGGTGCGCCTACCGTTTACTTTAGCGGAGTGACAATTAATTAATTAAAATTTATAATTATATTAGTTACATTAATGAATAACAATATTAGAAATTTTTGCATAATAGCACACATCGATCATGGTAAATCTACTTTAAGTGATCGTATTATTGAAATGACGAACGGTTTAGAGAAACGTGAAATGCAAGAACAAGTATTAGATTCTATGGAGTTGGAAAGAGAAAGAGGGATCACAATTAAATTAAATGCCGTACAACTTCGTTATAAAGATTTCTTATTCCACTTGATAGATACACCAGGTCATATTGACTTTACTTATGAAGTTAGTAGAAGTCTTGCTGCTTGTGAAGGAGCGTTATTAGTAGTTGATGCTACTCAAGGGGTAGAAGCACAAACATTAAGCAATGTATTCTTAGCTTTGGAAAATAACTTAACAATTTTACCCGTAATAAATAAAATTGATTTACCAAGTGCAGATGTTGAACGTACAATCAAAGATATTAATGAAAGTGTTGGTATTGATGCAACTAACGCTATTTGCATTAGTGCCAAGACTGGATTAAATGTGGATAAACTATTGGATGAAATTACTAGAATGATTCCTGCTCCTACAATTAATTTAGATAAACCACTAAAAGCTTTAATCTTTGATTCATATTATGATTCATATAAGGGTGTAGTTTGTTTAGTGAGAATATTTGATGGTTTAATAAAATTAAACCAAAAAATTAAAATGTTTGCTACCGGAAAAGAATTTACCGTAGTAGAATTGGGTATTAGAACGCCTAAAAGCATTAATAAACAAGAACTAGTTTCTGGAGAAGTTGGATGAATTGCTGCTAATATTAAATCTGCTCATGATGTTAGTGTTGGTGATACTGTAACTGATGCGTTCAACCCAACAAATGTTCCTTTGCCTGGATATAAAAAGATTTTGCCAATGGTATATTCTGGTATCTATCCTATAGATAATGCTAAATTTGATGCATTAAAAGATGCTATGGAGAAGATTTCACTGAGTGATAGCTCTTTAGTATATGAATATGAAACTTCTCAAGCATTAGGTTATGGTATCCGATGCGGGTTCTTAGGATTACTTCACATGGATGTAATTAAAGAAAGAATAAGCAGAGAATATAACATTGATTTAATTCTTACTGCTCCTTCTGTTAAATATGAACTTAATTTAACTAATGGACAAACATTGGTTCTGGATAACCCTTCAAAATTTCCAGACAAAACTACTATATCTTATATAAAAGAACCGTATGTGCAAGCAACCATTATTTCTCCTGAACAATATATTGGCGCAATTATGGAGTTATGTAAACAACATAGAGGTGAATACATTGAATTAATGCCCTTAGAAGGAAATAGACTTAAAGCAACATATTCTATTCCTTTAGGAGAAATTATTTATTCATTCTTTGATAAGTTGAAAACGGTTAGTCAAGGATATGCAACTATGGACTATGAGATCAATGAATGAAGAAAGAGTGATTTAGTAAAGATTGATATTTTATTAAATGGTGATAAAATTGATGCTTTTAGTTTTATTTCACATAGAGATTTTGCTTACGCTAAAGGTAGAGGTATAGTAGAAAAACTAAGAACATATATTCCTAGACAATTATTCGAAGTTCCTATCCAAGCTGTTATTGGCGGAAAAGTTATTGCTCGTGAAACGATTAAAGCTATGTATAAGAATGTATTAGCTAAATGTTATGGAGGAGATGTTACACGTAAGAAAAAATTATTAGAAGCACAAAAAGAAGGTAAAAAAAGATTAAAAGCAATTGGTTCAGTATCTGTTCCACAAGATGTATTTATTAAGATTTTAAGTAACGATTAATCCACTGCATATTATGTATATATTAATATATACATTAAGAAAATTATTAATTTTTTATTGTTTTTTAACTTATAATTTAATCGTTATGAAATCAACAAAATTATTAAAACTTGCAGCTGTTGGGGGGTCTCTGCTTCAGTTCTAGCTGCTCCCTTTGCTCTTACTCAATGTAGTAGTGGCGAGAATCAAGATACTTTCTATTTTGCTAGTTTAGGTAGTTATATTTTAAAAGATAACGATGGAGAAAATTCCACCAAACTTGTAGTTACTAGTTCAGGAAAAATATTAAAAACAGGTTTGAGTTACATTCTAAAAGGGAGCGGCGCGAGCTATGTAGAAATTAACCCGCTAACGAGCGTGATTTCAATTACCAAAAATTTAAACGAGGGAACTCAATTAGATGTGCTTATCGATGTTTATTATGAAGATGTGCTTATTACTAGTACAAGTATTTTGTTAATTGGTTCTCAAGAAGTTAATAATGATTTGTTGATTCAACCATCTTATATTTCAAATGTTGTAGGACAAAATTCATGTGACATTCATTTATGAGCAGGCTTTGATGATATTTCCTCGACTGCTACTTTTGAGTTAAATGACCCTTCGCAAAGTTCATATATTACAATTGATCAAGTTAATAATAAAATCATGATCGGTACCCCACCAGTTAGTGAACCCGTTAATGTTCTTATAAACGCTAAGATTAATGGTCAAATTATTGATACAGCTAGTGTTTTAGTTTTACCTAGCGCTGCTGCATCTGGTTTCAATGAATCTCTTGAATTAATGCGTACTAAAATGAGAACTTCTATGAATTACGTTATTGGTATGAGAGATTTTGCCTATACAAGCGCCATTAGTAATTTGAATAGTATTTACCAGGACTTATTTAGAGAAACCAATTCTTTAGTCCAACTTTTAAGTGAAATGTCCAGCGCTACTAGTGCTAGTACTTTATTTAAGAACCAATATGTTCTTCCTGCAATTTCATTAATGCAAAATATTCAGACTATAACGTATAACATCCAAGATATTTTAGGTAAGTTTAATTCTGCTCAAATTTATCTAGAAACTCAATATAAGGCAATTTTGAACTTGATTGAAAATACGGTTGTTCCAAGTGATCCCACTAATTTAAATTTAGCATTTGGTATTGAAAATGATACTATTGCATGAGTACAAGCAAATTTATTTTAGCCACCATTTTGTTGAACCTAAGTCTGGTGATTAAAGTCTCTCAACTTTCTTATAAGTAATTATATTGTTATTGACTAATAAATGATCTGGTATGAAATAGTACTTACGTTTTTTGTTTGATTGTATTCTTTTGGTATTATAGAAATTGTAATAAATATCTAATTCACGATTTATTTGTTTAACGGTTCTTTCTTCAACTGGGATTTTTCACAAACATTCTCTTTTGAGATTGGAAAAATGGTGTTCAATCGGGTAGTTATCTAACGAATTACCTAATCTGCTCATAGAACATTGACAATCATGTGAATGTAATCATTCTTGGTATTCGTGTGCTGTATAATGCGTTCCATGATCGGTATGAATAATCGC
>JAISSF010000019.1 GCA_031273215.1 Mycoplasmataceae bacterium | reverse complement strand
TAATTGACATTATTGAACCTGTAGAACAACTAGAAACCAAATTGAAAATGATAAATTATAAAATTCTTTCTATTGCTCAAACTTTGTCTTCAGACGTAATTTCTGGGGAATTAATGCTTAATACATGTCAATTTATAAAAGGGAGTAATGAAAAAATACAAGAAAATGGTACTACATTATTTTTAAACGTAGCTGCTGCTAATGGTAGACCTAATAGATGGATAAAAAATACTCCAAATATTAAACCTGGCGACATTACTCTTACTTTAGATGGAACAACAGGATTAGTCAATAAATCGTTGGAAGGTTTTAATGGCTACTTACAAAAAGTTGTTTCTAACAAGTATACTTCAGCAGAAATATATTTTTCTTTATTAAAACCAGAAAATCAAACAATTATTAAAATGAATGAAACCGGAACCACTATAAAGCACTCTCCTAACTCAAAAAAACAATTAAAAATTTATAAGTTCAAAAATAAAGAAGAATTAGAAAATATTTTTAAACAATCATTATTAATTGAAACTTATCTTCCTAAAGTTATTAAACTAAAGGAAAAGATGATAGATTTATTAGTAAAATAGATTTTTAAGGTTTGGTCTTTGAGCGGGAAGCAAGCTCCTCCATGATGGTAAACCATCTATCATATTATATTTAATATAAAATAGATTACTTAATATAATTTAAGTATGTCAGTTCTTGAAGTAAAAAATTTAACATATTCAATTAAAAATAAAACATTATACCAAGATGCTAGTTTTACTTTCAATAAAGAAGACCATATGGGTATTGTTGGACAAAACGGAACAGGTAAGACAACTCTATTAAATATCTTGATTGGTAAAATCGAAGTAGACTTTGGAGATATCATCTGACAAAAAGGGATTCATATTGGTTATTTAGACCAACATGCTGATATTGAAAAAGATATGAGTATTATTGAATACTTAAGATTATCATACAACCATTTATTTGAAGTTGAAAAAGAATTAAATAGTGTTTATGAACAAATGGGAGTAGAAATGACTGATGAATTAGCTAACAAAGCGGAAGAGTTATCTAATAAATTAACTTATAGTGGTTTCTATGATATTGATGCTACTATTAATAAGATTGCTGCAGGATTAGGTGTACAAAAGATTGGTATGGATTCTTTATTAAGCCAAATCTCAGGTGGACAAAGAGCAAAAGTTATTTTAGCTAAATTATTATTAGAATCACCTGATATTTTGTTGATGGATGAACCAACTAACTTCTTAGATAAAGAACAAGTTGATTGATTAGCAAAATATTTACAATCATTTGAAGGTGGATATATTATTATTTCCCATGACTTCGATTTCTTAAACTCGGTTACTAACTCTATTATTAATATTGAGTTCCAACAAATTAAAAAATATACAGGTAACTTTAACCAATTTATTGCTTTAAAAGAAGAATATGCAAAGAACCAACAAATTCAATATGAGAAACAACAAAAAGAAATTTCCCACATGAAAGACTTTATTAACCGTTTTGGAGCAGGAACTAGAGCAAGCATGGCTCAAAGTAGACAAAAGATGTTAGATAAGATGGAAATTATTCCACCAGCCAAAACATTAGAGAAACCAGACTTTAAATTTACATCTTTGCCAATTCAAAGAGGAATTATTCTTAAAGTAGAAAACTTGTGCGTAGGATATGGTGAAAAACAATTATTGCCTCCAATCTCATTTAGCTTAGCTAGTGATGAGAAAATTGTAATTAGTGGATTTAACGGAATCGGTAAATCTACTTTAGTAAAAACATTAATGGGTTTAATTCCTAAATTAGGTGGAGAATTCAAATGAGAACAAACAGCTAAAGTTGGTTACTTTGAACAAGATTTGATTTGAGATAATCCAGAATTAACTCCATTTGATATTGTTAAAGAGAAATTCCCTAACTGAGAAGATGTATTTGTAAGAAAACAATTGGCTCAATGTGCTGTTAAAGGTAAAGTAGCAATGCAACCTGTAAAAACATTAAGCGGTGGTGAACAAGTTAAAGTTAAATTATGTATTTTACAAAACACAAAATGTAACGTATTAATATTAGATGAACCAACTAACCACATTGACGTAGATAGTAAAGAAGTATTTAAGCAACAATTAATTGAATGAACTGGAGCAATTATTCTAATTACCCACGAACAATCATTCTATGAAGGTATTATCCCTGAAGATAAAGTTATTAAGATTAATAAGAAGTAATATAATTCTATATATGAGTAAGAAAGATAACATTCAAGTACAAAATGTCATTGGAAACATGGCGCTGGAAGGAATAAAATTAGATGATAAAGATATTGAAAGAATCACTTTATTGTCAAATCCAGATTTATCCGAAGAACAAGTACAAACTATGGCTAAAAAAATGAAAGATGATGTTCTTGAGGAAATGAATCTTAAATAAAGAAATACGAAACTAATATTTCACTTTATGAATATGATAATGGAGTTTTAAAGAATAAATTTAATATCCAAAAGCAAGTTGAATTAGAAGAATTGGAGAGGAAAATTGTATCAATTAATACAATGAGTTATAATGGCACAACAAATTCGTACGATTTAAAATATCTTTGCCACATACATAAATATTTATTTAGCGATATTTTTGATTGAGCTGGTGAATTGAGAAAAGTTGACATCTCTAAAGGTAGTACTAAATTTGCAAATTTTCAATACATAGAAAGTTCATGAAATGACTATGTTTCTAATAAAATTAAAAATTTAAATAATTCAAATGATAAAATTTACACTTTAGCTGAAATATTAAGTGAAATAAATATCATACACCCTTTTAGAGAAGGGAATGGTAGAGTTGTAAGAATTTTTATCACTCAACTCGCAAAAACAGTTGGTATAAATTTAAATTGAAACCTTGTTACTGAAGAAGAAAACTTAAATGCAAGCATCTTGTCAATTGCAAATCCCGAACCAATGGCAAGATTGTTAAAAAAGTGTATTATTTAATAATAAAATATACTAATCCTATATGGTTCATTTAGAGAAAATCCCGCATAATCCAGGTGTCTATTTATGAAAAGATAAATATGGTGTAGTAATTTATATTGGTAAAGCTAAAGATTTATTTAATCGAACACACCAATACTTTAACAAAGATGTTTCTATTAAAACAAAAGAGTTAGTAAAAGAAATTAGTGACATTGATTTTATTATTACTAAAAACAATAATGATGCCATGGTTTTAGAAGCAAATTTAATTAATAAATATAAACCTAAATTTAATATTTTACTAAGAGAAAATAGTAATTATCCTTACATCGTAGTAACTAATGAAAAAGATCCGAGAATAGTTTATACAAAAAATAAAAACTATGATGGAAAATATTATGGTCCATTTGCTAATAATGATATGAATAAATATGATATTTACAACTTATTACAACAACTATTTCCCTTAAGAAAATGTAACAAAGTACCTAAGAAAAAATGTTTATATTATGACATGGGTATTTGTCTTGCTCCTTGTATTAATAAAATAGAGAATGAACAATACGAAAATATTAAAAAGAAGATCAATGATTTCTTTAATAATAATGATAAAAATATCCTTAATGATTTAAAACAAAAAGAAGAAGAAAATGCGAAATCATTAAACTTCGAAAAAGCAAAAATATATCATGATTTACAAAACTCAATTAACCAAATTAAAACTAATGCTAAAATTAATGTACAAGTAGATTCTAATAGTGAAATTGATGTTGTTGGTTACTATGTAAAAGACCAATATTTAACCATTGTTATTCATAAATATATTAAGGGTAAATTATTAGAAGTTAATAAACAAATTAATGAATATTTTGGAGAAATAAAAGAATACTTATCTTCATATTTAAACCAATACTATTTAAATAACAAAAATGTTCCTAAAACAATTTATATCGATAGTGAAATTGAATCATTAAACAAAGAAATATTATCTATCCCTAAAAAAGGCAACTATAAACAAATTGTTGATAATGCTAACCTTAATGCTAAACATTATTTTGAATACAATTTACTTTCATTTGAGAAAAATAAAGATAAAACTACAAAAGCTTTTGAAGAACTTAAAGTTGTATTAAATGAACCTAACTTAAACTTAATCCATGTATTTGATATTAGTAATCTATTTGAAAAAGATAAAGTTGGAGGCATGATCGCATTAGAAAATGGAATATTTAACAAAAAACTATACAGAAAGTTTATTATCAAGAATGAAAAACAACAGGGCGATGTTCAATATATGACCGAAGTAATCTCTAGACAATACAAGCGTATGATTGACGAGAAACAGATACTCCCCAACCTAATCATAGTAGATGGAGGGATTAACCAAATCCATGCTGCTATTGACGTTCTAAAACAGTTAAAATTAGATAAAATGATTAATGTTATTGGTTTAAGCAAGGATAAAAAACACAAAACAGATAAGATTATTACTAATACTAATGAGATAGTACTAGATAAAAAGAGTGGTCTATACTCTTATTTATTTAATATTCAAGAAGAAGTGCATAGATTTGCCATTACATTTAATAGACAAAAACGAATGCAAATATTTGAATAACAAAAAAGTGATTCATCTCTGAACCACTCTTTTAAATAGTATTTACACCACTGCCTCCCCCCCCAGGGTAATTAAATTATAAATATATTTTCACATTGCATAACAAAAAAGCAATCCATTTCTGAATTGCTCTTTAAATGATATTTTACTACCACCCCCCAACCGTAATTAAATTATAAATACAGTTAAGTCAATATTTTAAATATTTTCATAGTGTGTATATTACTTAGTAATATACACACAATAATAAAATTTTGATATAATATAAATGCTGACTACCACCCCCCAACCGGGGTTGGTAAAAGCTATGGGATTGACGACATTCCTGACGAAAGCACGTGAGTACTCGGTTAGCTGCCAGATTCAGAAATGGATAAAAGCTCGTTGTCTAACGTAAATAGAATAGTGAGGGTGAAGGGTCTTGGAATATTCTAGATAGGCCAAGGAGGATAACCACATGAATAGAAGCAATTTGGGCAACCAAGTTGCTTTTTATTTTATAGAGAAAAAACATATCCTCCATTTATCTCAATAAATATATATAATAATATTGTATATTATGAACCGTTTAGTAAAAGGTGATAAAGTTAGATTAATCAGTGGTAAGTTTAAGTCTAAAGAAGGCGTTATCCTTTCTATCGACAGAAAAAGCAACACAGCAATAGTAGAAGGCGTTAATAAAGTTAAACGTCATGAGAAACCTAGTCAAAAAAATAACAACAAAGGTGGAGTTACAACAAAGGAAGCTCCAATTGCTTTAAATAAATTAGCTTTAATCGTAGATAAAGCGAAGAATGGTATCTCTAAAGTCACTTTCAAAATTAACAAAGAAGGTAAAAAAGTAAGAGTAAGTAAAAAAACTAAAGCTGAATTGAAAGGAACTAGTAAGAAATAATTATGTTAACGAATTGAAAGAAATACTATAGTGATAAAATCAAAGCTGACTTGCAATCTGAATACAATTATAAATCTGTAATGCAAATTCCTACAATTGAAAAGATTGTTATTAACGCTGGTGTTGGTGACGCTACTAAAGATGCTAAGATGATTGAATCTATGTTTAACGAAATTGAATCTATCACTAACCAAAAACCAATTATGACTAAATCTAAAAAAGCAATCGCTACTTTCAAATTACGTGAAGATCAAAACATTGGTGTTAAAGTTACTTTAAGGGGTGAGAGAATGTGAAACTTCATTGCTAACTTAATTAATGTGGCTCTTCCCCGTGTTCGTGACTTTAAAGGTTTACCTAAAAATGCATTTGATGGACATGGTAACTATACAATCGGTATTAAAGAACAAATTATCTTTACTGAAATTCTTTTCGATAAAATTAAAAGAGTAAGAGGATTTGATATCACTTTCGTTACTAATGCTAAAAATGATGCTATTGCTTTCAGTTTATTAAAATCAATCGGTTTACCTTTCGGAAAGAGATAATATATAATATTTAAATAGAACAACATGGCTAAAATTTCACAAATCAAAAGAAAAGAAAAACAAGATAAGAAATTAAAATTCCCTACACGTAAATACAACCGTTGTGCTCGTTGTGGAAAAAGTAGAGGATACATCGGTAAATTAGGCATTTGTCGTAACTGTTTAAAAGATGGTGCAATGAAAGGAGTGATCCCTGGGGTCAAAAAGTCATCTTGATAATATGAACGATTCAATTTCAAATTTAATAGTTAATTTAAAAAATGCTGGTCTAACTCACAAAGATTCTATTACAATCGCTAATTCTACAAAAATAGAAAACATTGTTAAAATTCTCGTTCAAGAAGGTTTTGTTGAAGGTTATACTGTAAGTGATATTGGTAACAACAAAAAAACATTAACAATCACTCTTAAATATACAAATAACAAGAACAGTGTTATTACTGATATTAAACAAGTTTCTAAACCTTCATTAAGAATTTATATTGAATCTAATAATATTCCTCATATTAAGAATGGTTTAGGATTAGCTATTATTTCTACTAACAAAGGTATCGTTAGCGATAAATATGCTCGTGCTAACAATGTTGGTGGAGAATTTATTTTAAAAGTTTGATAATCTACTTTTTAATTAATAAATTAATAAAGAAGTGTAGAACCCAATCATTGCTGCATTATCACCACAATATTTTCTTTCACAAATAAATATCTTCTTATCTTTAATCTTATTTAATTCTTTATTTAACAATGCGTTAGCAGCTACTCCACCTGTAACTGCAATACGATTAATGTTATATAAATCAGAATAATATTTTAATTTAATAATAATATCTTCTACGCATCATTTTAAACAAGATGAACCTAAAGCTACTTTATCAAATTTTTTATGATTGTTTGCGTAATTGGTTGCAAATGTTTTAATACCACTAAAACTAAAATTAGTGCTTGCTGGTAAGTGTTCAATAATCTTTAGATTAGATTTTGATTCTTCATATTTTTTGTCTAAACTAATACCTCCTGGATATTCTCATTCTAAAGCCCTTCCGATTTTATCTAAAACTTCTCCTACCGCATCATCCGTTGTTGCATTGATGATTTCATGATCATTTACACCATCTAATTTATATAAGATAGTATTTCCTCCACTAACTACTAAACCCAAAAAAGGAAATTTAATATTTTCTTTATGTCCGATCCCGAAACTATATAAGTGTCCCATCATATGATCAATAGGAATTAATTTAACATTTAATACATAACTTAATGATTTAGCAAATATTTTTCCAACGTGTAAACTTCCAGGTAATCCAGGAGTAGCGGTATAAGCAATATGTGTGATATCATTAATATTTATTTTCGCATGTTCTAAACACTTCTTAAATACTTCGTTAATTGATTCTTCATGCTTTCTTGCAGCAATTTCAGGAACGATTCCACCTAACTTATTGTATTCTTTAGAACTTGTATCTGTTTCTAAAGCCAATAGCTCATTATCTTTGAATAAAGCGATAGAAGTATCATCACAAGATGTTTCGATCGCTAAAATAATACTC
Source organism: Mycoplasmataceae bacterium (assembly GCA_031273215.1). Taxonomy (GTDB): domain Bacteria; phylum Bacillota_I; class Bacilli_A; order Mycoplasmatales; family Mycoplasmoidaceae; genus Malacoplasma_A. Next base: position 8,685 of record JAISSF010000019.1, on the reverse strand, counting down.
ATATGGTAATTATAAAATATAATATTTCCAACATGGTTGATACTAATTACGTTGCTAAGCCTACATATAAATTTGTTGAACGTAAGACAGAGAAAAAACAATCACCTTGAGTTAAGAAACAAATTAATAAATATGCTAAAAATTATTCTTCTATCAACAAATATATAAGAACAACATGATTCAGAAGAGCAGTTATTGCTTTTGTGTTATTGGGGGTATTAGCGATATTTAGTATCTCTTTAATTCTTTGAGAATTTGATGATGATAGTTTTGGACCAACTTTATCATTAGTATTTGCTGGATTAGCTATTTTATTATTAATTGGTATATTATTTTATGCAATTTATACCACTTTATTTTTCAAAAATGGTTTAGATGTTGCTAAAAATACTAGCGAATATAAATTATTAACTAAGAAATATAAAAATGTTCAAACACTTAAACCACTTTCAAAAAAGAAAATTAAAACTTTATATAAAATGTCAGTGATTAGTAAAGAACTATATGAAGCTGCTGGCAAATAGTATTACTTATTTAAATGTAATTTAATAACAATAATATCATTAGAAGTAATTCCGGGAATTCTTTGCGCTTGACTTAAAGTTAATGGTTTTATTTTATTTAATTTATCAATCGCTTCAAGTGATAAATTATGTATTTGTTTATAGTTTTTAATTGATTGCAAATCAATATTAGGAATTTTATTGTATTTTTCAATAATCTTATTTTGAGAAACAATATATCCTTCAAACTTAACTTTCGTTTCAATTTTATAAACCACTATTGGATCAATTTTATTCTTATAAATATCATTTAGTTTAACATCCGGTCTTTTTAATAATTGAAATAGATTATGATTGCTTGAACCATATTTCTTTAACAAGGGTTTGGAAAGTGATGCTGCTTTTAATTCCTCAATCACTTTATTAACAATTTTTTGTTCTTTTGAATAATTATTTCACTTATCTTTATTAACCAAACCAATCTCATAACCATATTTCATCAATCTTTCATCAGCATTATCATTTCTTAAATATAGTCTATGTTCCGCTCTACTAGTTAATAAACGGTAAGGATCAGTTACACCTTTATTAATAATATCATCGATCATAACCCCAATATAACTTTCTTCCCTACTTAAGATTAAAGGTTTTTGTTTTTTAATTTTTAATAATGCATTTATCCCTGCGATTAAACCTTGCCCTGCCGCTTCTTCATATCCACTGGTACCATTTACTTGTCCGGCAAAAAATAACCCCTTAATACTCTTGCTTTCTAATGTTGGTCACAATTGCGTAGGGATGATTGCATCATATTCAATCGCATAAGCATATCTTTGAATCTTACAATTTTTAAATCCTGGTAATGTTCTAATAATTTTATCTTGAACTTTTTCTGGCAAAGTTGTACTAAAACCTTGCAAATAGATTGTATTCATTAAAGTAGATTCTGGTTCAATAAATAATTGGTGTCTTGGTTTATCACTAAAACGTATCACCTTATCTTCGATACTAGGACAATATCTTGGTCCAACACTTTTTAATACGCCTGCATACATTGGCGATAAATTAATATTATCTTTAATAAGCTTATGTGTTTTTGCGTTTGTATATGTAATTCAACACATGCATTGTTTTGCATATGGTAAATAAGTTGGTTTATAACATTCAAAAGCTAATTTTTGTTTTGTCCCTGTATGTTTTTCCAATCCTTTATAATCAATTGAATCTTTGTATACTCTTGGTGGTGTTCCAGTTTTTAGTCTGATAGTTTCAAATCCTAATTTCTTTAAATTTTGTGATAATAAAAATGTTTTAGGAGCAGTTTCTGTTTTAATCTCATGTTTTTTATTTTCATAATCATATACTGGTCCGGTTTCTTTAAATTCAAAACCAGAAAATGTTTTTGAATCCATGTATGTTCCACTTGTGATAATTACACACTTTGCATTTAGAATTGTACCATCTATTAATTTAACACCAGTGACTGTTTTATTTTTAATAACTAATTCACTTACTTCATTGATTATTAAATCAATATTTTTATTTTCTTTAATTTGTTTTAGAAATCATTCATGATATTTAATTTTATCAATTTGTGCTCTTAAAGCTCTTACTCCTGCTCCTTTAGATTCATTCAATAATTTCATTTGCATTTGATTGATATCTGCAGCTTTTCCTTGCATTCCACCGAGCGCATCAATTTCTCTTGTAACAATCCCTTTTGCAGGTCCTCCAACACTTGGATTACAAGGACAACAACCAACGCTTTCTTCTTTTAAAGTTATGAGAGCAACTTTAACTCCAGCATTAGCTCCAGCAAAGCTCGCTTCTATTCCTGCATGACCAGCTCCAATAACTACAATATCATATGTTTTTCTCACAATATATTAATTATAAATATATTCCTTTAAATGCTTCTCGAAATCTTTGATGTAATCTGTTTGTCTTACTCAGTAAAACATTTTGAATTTAAAGTTTAAATTTTCATCCGTTTCTTTATAAAATACTTTAAATATTCTACCTAAAATAATAAATCTATATTTACAGAATTCTTCATATGTCGTTACATTGTGATCACTGAAAATTAATTCTAAATTATGTGAAGTTAATTCGTGATTTTTAATAATATTCTTTTCTCACTTCTTTCCTGTTCAATCAAATTTCGTTCAGAATAATTTTCATCTTCTTTTGAAACTTCTATCTTTATTTGCGTTGTAAAGATTTTCATTATATTTTCTAATTCATTCATCAAATCTTGTATTAATATATACTTCATATTTATCGATATCATTAAAATTGAAGTTAGCAAATATTTTAATTTTATTCATAAATAATTTATCATTTCTTCTCTTTTCAAATACAATAAATCAGCCTCAATATGCATAAGTAAATATAGATTGCAAAGAGAAGAAAATGAAGAATGTACCAGATGTTTTTTTAAATACTTCTATGAATAATGTGAATAAAGTAATACATGTGTTGAAAATATTAATAATTTTAGAAATCATATCTAAAATATCACTTGATCTAGGGATAGGAATTCTACCTTTTGCATTTGAATTACTTCTTCTAAATCATAACAAAGTTAAAGTTATGATTATTAAGTCAGTTCCACACAATACACCAAAATAAATTCATTGGTTTTTCCCAATCTCAACATTAGAAAATACGAAATATACCAATACTGTAAAAATTAAGTTAACAATTAAAGCTAAACATGTTAATACAACCAAAGAAATTTCATTATTAGAAATCTTTTTTTGATTTTTTTTAAGGATTTTTATCTCCTTAGCTATTTCAGCGTTACTTATCATCATGGTTATTAACTTTTTTATCTTTACTCAAAGATTTTATTAATAATTTTATACCTACAAAATCCCCGATTGCACCTAAACCGATAAAAACCATAGCTCCAGAATATTGTCCAATACCTTTTACTTCACTTAAAAAATTAGGCAAAATAATTAAACATACTATTCCAGTAGTGAAAATTGCGAAGAAAGCTAATAAAATTATTGAATATATGCTGACAACAATTATAGTCTTTTTTTTGCTCACGTATATATTATAAATAATATAATATAATATATATAAATATGAAAATCAAAACTACGTTATTTTCTTTATCAGGATTAATTGCTGTTGCTCCCATTGCTTTAACATTTACTTCTTGTTCTGGGTTCTATTCTGTTCAACTTAAAAATATGGGTGTTGCTGCGAAAAACTTTGCCAATGAAGGCGATGAAAATACCAACTACGCTCAATTATCAAAAGCTAACCAAAGTTTTTATAACTTATACTTAGGAAATAAAAGCGTAAACCATGGTAACTATGTTATTTTCCTTGGTTGTTTTGGTTCTACCACTATTAACCAAGCAACTACTCCTGAAAGTGCAACAACAGTAGCCTCAATAACTTCTAATAACGGTTTTAATTTATTTAACAAAAATTTCTATAACATTGTAAACTCTGTTGGTGAAAACTATGAAGCGGCTACAACATTAAGCACATTAACTTCTGATGAATCTCAACCATTTAATCAAGGATATGATGTATGAAAAGGTTCTGGTGACCACAACTATGATATCCAATTCTTCTCATATTTCCAATCTTATAAATATATTTCATATACAAATGGTGCTAAATTAGATAATACTGCTGTTGGTGGAGATATCCAAGTTCCTTGTTCTCCTTGATATAAATGAAGCGCTCAAGATTTCAAAAACCCTCAATTCAACCCAAAATATAAAACTGGTGATGAAAATAAAAAATATAAAGATCAAAATAGTTGAGAAAAGAAACACCAAGTTAATAAATATGCTAGAAATGACGCTGCTGCTAAGCAATACAGAGATTTGTTCAACACGTTATATACTCTATCTCCAACTCACTTTACAGATAAACCAAACGGTGAAAGCCAAGTTATTGCCCTTTACATTAAAAATGGAAAACAAAATGATGTTAAAACATATCAAACAGATGATAGCACTTCATTCCATGATGATTTAGAAGGAATTTACTCAGAACATACTCTTTCCTAATAATGGCTATAGGTAATTCTCTTTATACAACTAACGATCAACTTGATGCTAGTGGTTATTATGATAAAATAAAACCACAATACGATGAACTAGTACAAAAGAAATTAGATGAAATCAATAAAGCTAGTGGTGTGGATATTGAAGAAAATAAAAAAAAGGTAGAAGAGATTAAGAAAATTAAGCATGCTCTTGCTTCTTATAAGACTGTTAAAACCGTTTGTATTGTATTTCTAGTTCTTTCTTCTCTTGGTTCAATTGCTGCCTTCATTAGTGCTGCTTTAGCATTTACACCTATACTTTATGCTGTAGCTGTACCATTATTAGGTTTAGCAATATTCTTGATTTGTGTATTAGCTTCTAAAAAAAGAAAATCTTCACGTGACGATAACCAAAATCGACTTAATCAACTATTAGATGAATGTACTAAACAAATGGCTAAGTTAGTAAATTCTATAGATTCATTTATTTTCCCTAATATTATCGAAAAAGTTTATTCTCCTTTTGATTTTGAAAGAATGATGAAAATCAATAACGAATGAGAAAGTAGAATTGAATTCAGTCCTTCTAGATCATGCATCACTTATATGTCCGGCACATTAAATAAGAGCCCTTTTTTATGTAGGAAAATGAAAAATGTGGATATTATTATGAAAGTATATTTCGGAACAAGTTCATATACCGACTCAAGAGGAAGATTTCAAACAAGAACCGCAACTTATACACACCCTGCTCCAGTATATAGTTTTGTTAACCGTTTTGAGTTTTTAAATGATTCTGCTAAAGAATTAAAGTACAGTAATGATAAAAAAGTTTACAATTTCAAAAACAAACAATTACCAATGGAAAATAAAGATTTTGACCGTAACTTTTATTGCTATAGAAATGATGAAAGTAAATTCAGATTATTGTTCACTCTATTAGCCCAAGAAAATATCGCAAAATTAACTAAAAATTTGAAATATAAAGTGATAAAATATGATACAAGAACACAAGTTTCTTGCGATAATTTTAACTCAAAAATTTGAATAAGTAAATGAGATTTTTCATCATATGATTACGAACAATTTGAGAAACAATTTATCGATTATTCTAAGGAAATTTTTAACAATATTTATGCCCTTGCTTCGCCGATAATTTGTATTCCGATTTATCAAAAATTTGGGTTCAAAAATTTATCTAAAAAAACTATCGATTTACCTTCAATTCCCCACGTAACAATGGTACTTTACAACTTTTTTCATTTTAAAAATTTAGTCCACGTAAGCACAACAACAGAATACATTCTTGGTGCTGAAATTTCTATTAAAAAAACTTACGGAATTTATGACGTTACTTCCAACAGTTTTTTAGGTGTTAATCGTGTCGCTTATGTCAATGGTGTTGCTGTTCATTATGTTGATTATCGTCCATTAAAGAAAAATGTAAAGTTAATTGCAATTAAATGCAAAAAAGAAATTAACCAAAGAGTAATTACAAGCACTGAATTTGATAAAATTGAACAAGTTATCCATGGTGCTATTGAAGCTAAAGTTTATGCTGATTTTTTATACATTTTGGTACCTAAAACTCCAACCAACTTTAATGCTACAAAAATCAACAAAATATTAAAAGTCATTTCTTAACATATATATCTATAATATATATATGAACGCGCAACTAGCTAATATGGTATATGGTTCTACTAAATTAACGGGTATTTTTGACTGAATTCTTGATGCAATTGTCTATGTTATTGACTTCATGTTTCAAAAGGTTCTTTATTGAATTTTAAACCTTGTATATGAAGTTGCAATTTACTTGCCTTTAAAAATGATCGATGCTATTTCTACAATGCTTCGTTTCTTCTGTGGAGGGTTTGCTAACTGAATTTTTGGTAATGGTCAACCATTGTGAGATCCTACTACCGGAAGAATAAATGTGAATTTCTCACTCACTAGTCCTTTAGGAGAAGTTGTTATGTTTGCTTTAGTTCTTGGTGCAGTTATGTTCTTCATATTCTTTATGCTTTCTTTTAGAGCTGGCGCAAAGAACTCCGAAGGAAAACCTTTTAAAGGTTCATGAAGTCATGCGAAATTATTAAAATGACCACTTTTCATGATTCTTTCTGTAACGATTTTACCATTCTTATTTGTTTTCTTTGATTCATTGATGCAAAGTTTATTGATGTACTTCAATGGTTCCAAAGCTACACCATTTACCGCCGGCGATATTAGTAACTTCAAATATCTAAAGTCAGATTATGATAACTTTACCAATTCTATAGGCTCCACGAAAATTACTGTTTTAAGTTCCTCGTATTCTTTGAGTGTTGCTTTATCAATGTATAGTGATGCAATTACGCAGCTTAAAGCATGAGCTTCAGGACAAGATGCTGTTGATGTTCAAAATTTCCCAGCATTCGCAAGTTCGTTAACTCGTTTATTGACCGATGTAAGCGCAATCCAAACTTATGTTGATAGCGGAATGCTACAAGATAAAGAAAGTGTTGTAAATATCATCAATTCCGCTCAAGCTGGACAATTCTTATCAGATGACAATGCAAATACTTTGAGTAAAGTAGCAGCTAACCTTTATGATTTTCAAAACAACATTACTAACTACCTAGCTGAAGACATTACCGATCTTAGCAACTCTGTTTATTCTGAAGCATGAGCTGCGGTTGATACCCATAATACTTCATTCACTACAGATCTTTTATGAACACAAGCAAACGTAACAGATACTGGTAATGCGATTGTTAATAGCGCTATACAATCATCAACTTCAAAAGATACACTTTACATGGCATTCCAAAGCATGAATAACATAATTACTGGGCAAAACGGCAAATACATCGGATTATCCTTCTTGCCTGCATATACAAACTCCGCCATAACTTTCAATATTCCAGGAATTATCTATTCGGTAATCAGTGGCGATCCTAACCCAAATAACTGAACAGATCCATATGGACATGATTTTGCTAAACATGCAAGTATTTTCCAATGATTACTTGGTACATTCTCTGTATGATCTATGATCTTAATTGTTTATACATATACATACGCTTCTATAAGTCGGGTATACTACTTGTTGGGTTATTGAGTTCTAGGATTCTTATTCTTAGCTAATGGTATTACGAAGGAAAAACAAGCAATTGGTTGATTCAAAAAAATATTTTTTAAATGGTTTGAAGTATTGGTATTAATGCTTTGTTTTGAGTTATCATGTTTATTGGTAACAACATTACAACCAGTTATCATATCTTCACTAAATATTTCAGGATATTCAATTGCTGGAGTTAACATTCTTTCGAGTATGGGAATTGTGTTCTCACTAGAAGCTGGATTCCAAGTTGGATACTTAATCTATCAAAAATTTGCAAGCAACGAAGGTGTTGGTGCTGAAAAATTCTCCGCAAAAAACCCATTAAGTTTCTTAACACAAGGTTCTAATTTAGCAAGTAGTTTTGTTGATAGTGCTGTTCATTATGCTACTGGTGGTCCAATTAAAAATGCTGTTAAAGAAGTTAACTCTTATAGAGATTATTGAACTTCTCATAAAGCTACAAAACAAAAATTAGCAATGGAAGGTGGTCTGAAAAATTTGATGAGAAAAAACGTTGCCGATGTTAAAGCTGGTGTAGAACCATATGGTTATGACTTTAATGATAGAATGGGTGGTACTGGTTTTGATAAAAATTCTTTCCCAATGCCTCAACCCACTGGACGAATTTATGGTGCTCCTGAAAAACCAGAAGTTGCTCCTGCTGGAGGAGGAGGAGGTGCTGCTGCTGGAGGTGGAGGAGGTGCTGCTGTTCCCGTTCCCGTTCCAGTTGCTCCTCCACGTTTAGGTCCGCCAAGAGCTGAATTTGCTGGTAAGGTGAGAGTTAGAGATGGTGTTGTTCCAAGCGATTGAAAAACGAATGTTACTCCTGGCAAGAGAATTTTAGGAGGTCTAATTCCTGTTAATAGAGGGTTCCAACGTATAGGTAATTTAGCTGGTGGTACCGCTGTTAATGTAGCGCATAAACTTTTAGAAACCGGTCACAATGCAGCTGCTTATGTATTAAGAAAAACCGGTATCGCTGGTCTTGTTTGTGGAGCGGCAGGCATAATTGGTGGAGAGAGAGGAACTACAGCTGTCAAATGAGCACTTGGTTC
>JAISSF010000016.1 GCA_031273215.1 Mycoplasmataceae bacterium | reverse complement strand
TTATGTATCCTTTCATATAACTCAACTATATTTTCTAAATTATGTATATATAACAAGTTATATATACATTAAAAAATATTTTGATGAAAATAGCACCTTTTTTTGCAACATTGCTTATTTTTTTTATATAATAAAAAAGTATATGGTTTTAAACTCAACTGTTCTAACTGGATTTAATATATTCGATTTTATTAGTACTTGACAATTCAATTTAACTCTTGGTGTGATCATCACTTGTTTAGAAATTTATGTTACAATTGATATTTTATATCACAACAAAAAAAATAAAAAAATAGGCATTGCTGATAAAAGTAATGGTAAATATTCATTTTACTACATTCTTTCTTTTGTTTGTAAATGTTTATTCGTTGCATATTATTGTGCATCTTTAGTTCGTTTACACAACTTAGGCAGAGAATATCAATACTATTGCTATCCTATTTTAAGTTTAGTATTAATACCAGTTATGTGTTACTTTAGTTTGAAAGTAGTTCAATTAGTTTATAAATTTAACAATCGTATATTTTGAATGATTTTAGTATTCAGTATGACTTTATTCGCAATTGTTGGTGTAAGCATTAATTCAGCTGAAGGAACTTGACAAAATGACGTTTGATGATGATATAGATCAGTTGTTTCTCAATCTTTGGCCGCTTGAAGATTCATCTTTGTATTCTATTTGTTAATTAAAACTAAAGATTCTTCTAACTGAACTACTAAATTCTTTATTATTGAAATCACGTCAGGTATTCTATTTGTGATGTTGGATGGTAGTGAATGCTTTGTATTGAAAGAATGAGCTTTATTAGTTGATGTAACTTGTGACGTAACTGTTGTAAGTTTCTTAATTGCTTCTATCTTCCTTGTTAATAAATATAAAAAGCACAAAACAAAAGGTGAAATGATAGATTACGGTATTAAATAATAGTTATTACTTACTTTAAGTTTTTAATAGATTCCAATACTAAGTTATAAATAAAATCAACTGATTTCAATTCAACGGCTTCTCTTGGGGAATGAGGATTGATAATATTAGGTCCAATACTTACCCCAATAATATTAGGATTGTTTTTACATATTTCTCCAACCTCTAATCCAGCATGGATAGCAGACATTTTAATATCTTTATTAAATTTCTCCTTAGCTATTTTAATAATATATAAGGCTAACTCATTGTCATATAAGGGCATTCATGGACTAGATTTATTATGCGTGTTATATTCAATATTGCCTAATTTGGCAATCGAAACTAATTTGTTTTTAATGTTGTTGAGAAAATATTCGTTGTTAGCACGTGAGAATCAATGCATTTTGATTTGGTCTTCTGAAATATTAATAGACGAAAGATTGCTAGAAGCTTCAGGGATATCAAATCTAAAATCATATTTGTTCAATCCCGAGAATGAGCCAATTATCAAATTAAGTATTTTTGTTGTTACGTTATGTGTTAAAGATTTTTGATTTATATTTGAAGTAATTTCTAATTCGATATTTTTTTCCAATTGATAAGATTTTTTCATTTCATTAAATAAATCAGTGTAATCTTTAAAAAATGCATCATTTTGATTTTTATTCACATCTAGAATTACTTCTACACGATCAGGAATAGCATTTGCAGGATTTTGTGTTTTAATTTCAACTATGTTGAAATTATATTTATCAGCTAATGTTTTTAAAATATTTAATGATTCAACAAGTGCATTAATCCTAGTTTCGCCAATAACAACACCTGAGTGACCACCAAGCCCACCTGAAATTTTAATTTTTACGCCAAACATAGAATCACAACTGTCTATTCATTCTGATGGAATATATGCCTCGAATACATTAGTTCCCCCACTACCAATAACAATTAAATCATCTTGTTCAGAATCTAAATTTATAAAATATTTAGATTTGATTAAGTTTTGTGGTAATGATAAAGCACCTTTAAAAGTAGTTTCTTCTTCGATAGTAAGTATTGCTTCTAATGGGTTGTTGATATTTTCATCATTAAACATACTCAAAATCATTGCTACTCCAATTCCATTATCTGCCCCCAATGTGGTTCCATTTGTTACTAATCAACCGTTTTCTTCACGATATTGGATCGGATCGTTGATAAAATCATGTTTAGAACTATCTGATTTTTGAGGAACCATATCAAGGTGGGCTTGGAAACATATCCCCGATAAATTAATATTATTTGGTTTGTACGCATAAACATTACCGTTAGGATATTGAATGACTTTTGCACCGGCATTTTCCAAAATTTTTACAACTTCATCTGATAATTTTTTTTCATTGCCACTTGTATGAGGAATTGAACAAATTAAGTCAAAATAACTTATTACACTATTTTTTTTCATGTTTTACAACAATATTATAATACAGATATGTACAAGAGGAATTTACTAAAATTTTTATTACCACTCTCTGCTGTTACTTTAATTGGGGTGGGTGCTAGTTCTTCAATAATTTTAATAAGCTGTAGTGTTACAAAATCATTAAGTATCACTAGATCTGATTCAAATATGCCAGAATTAGGTATGCAAATCATTCTTAATGGGTCGTATTATACCAAACACATAAATCCTTCTTTAGACTGGAATATTGTAAGTGAAAATGCTGACGAATTCGATCTCGTTGCTGTAGAAGATGGAGAATGGATCATCGCTTTTACACCAATGTTTGAAAAAGTCTATTCATTTAGATTATCAGTGGATGGTTGCGCATCTAATGAGATTAAGATAACTACAAATGAAAGTGATTATGTTGGAAAGATAGATGGTACGGATTGAAAAGGTCGAGAAAGTGGAAATATTACTATGACACTTAACAATAATAACCACACAGCTATAATCACTGATAACAGTGCTTATTGTGCACAAAACTTATGTATTCCAAATAGAGTTGCTGAGGATTACATTGTTTATACTGTAATAGGCATCAGTGATTATGTATTTGATAGCGAAATGGAAGACACTACATATCTTACAGGCACTTTAGAACTACCAAATACTTTAACGAGTATTGGCAATGGTGCATTTACTAATAGAAGTGAACTTAGCGGTTCATTACTTATTCCTAAAGATGTAACTTCTATTGGTTATGAAGCGTTTAGAAATTGCACTGGTTTCGATGGTGCACTAACTATACACGTTAATACTAACACTCTTTCTTCTGGTTATGGTGCTAAAGGTGCCTTTTATGGATGTAGTGGTTTTACACGTATAAACTTAATTGACTTCACTTCTAACCCTACAAATTGAAATGATACATCATTTAGTATTTTAAAATCTAGTGGCGGAGAAGTATATAGTAATGATGATGGATGAAATTCGGAAGCTGCTTGTAGTTTCTTAAAAACTAAAGGACTTCCTGCCACTTGAACGCCGGGATTAGAATAATAAATTATTCTTCGCTAAATTGTGAGTTATATAAATTAGCATAGAAACCTTTTTTCTTTAATAATGTTTTATGGTTACCTTGTTCAACAATATCTCCGTGATCCATAACTAATATTAAATCAGCATTCTTAATCGTACTTAAACGGTGAGCAATTACAAATGAAGTTCTACCTTTAGTTAATTTATCCATAGCATTTTGAATAATGATTTCTGTTCTAGTATCTGTATTACTTGTAGCTTCATCTAAAATCATCATTGGTGCATTTTGAATCATTGCCCGAGCAATTGTTAATAATTGCTTCTCACCGGCACTTAATGTAACTTTCTCATCTAATATTGTGTCATATCCTTTAGGTAAAGAAGAAACTACGTGATTTAAGTTTGTATCTTTACATATCTCTTTAATCATATTCTCGTCTTTATTTTTAGATGTATATATAATGTTTTCTTTGATTGTACCATTGAATGTTCATGCATCTTGTAATACCATGCCAAATAATGAACGTAAGTAGTCTTTATTCATATCTTTAATGCTAATACCATCAATGCTAATAGATCCGCTATCAATTTCATAGAATCTCATTAATAAATTAACAATCGTTGTTTTTCCAGCACCAGTTGGTCCAACAATAGCTACTTTCATTCCCGGTTTAATATTCACGCTGAAATCATTAATAATAGTTTTATCAGCGCTATATCCAAATTTAACATGTTTAAAATCAACATTACCCTTTAATGATTTAATCTTCTTATCTTTTAAATCAGGATCCATTTCTTTTTCTTCTAAGAAATCAAAAATTCTTTCTCCTGCAGCAATACATATTTGCATACCTTGGAATCCTTGAGATAAGTTAGCTAATGGACTATTTAATTGACTAGCAAATATATTGAATACAGGATACAATAAGATTCAAGTTAATGGTGAAGAAGAATAATAAGCTAATAAACAACAAGCCAAAGCAATAACACCCATACTTAAGTTACTCGTGAATGCAAAGATTGCCATATATAAAGAACCAAACATAGTAGAAGCACGATCGGCTGTTTTTAGTTTTTCATTATAGTCATAGAACTCTTCCACTTCAGATTCTTCTAAACTGTAAAGCTTAACTACATTAATACCAGAGAATGTTTCTTCAATCTTTCCATTAATCTTTCCTAATGCTGCTTGTTTTTGTTTAAAGTATTTATTAGAAACAGCCATAACAATAAATAAAATAATAAATCCAATTGGTAAAGCAATGAAACAGCTTAAAGCTAATTGTCAACTAACACTAAACATAGCGATTACTAAACCAACAATCATACAGAATCCTTGGAAGATAGACATGAAGAAGTTAGGTAAGTTTTGACTTAAACTATCTGCATCATTGGTAATTCTACTTAAAGTATTACCAATTGTATTTCCATCGTAATATTTTAAAGGTAGTTTACTTACTTTTTGTACTAATTTATATCTTAAGTTCTTTACAATTCTTGTATTTACATACATACCAATAATTTCGGCTACCATTGCAAATATCAAACCAAAAACCGTTAGTATTGCAACAACAGTAGCGTAATAAGCAATTTTAGAATATGTAGTGATATCGTCCATAATTCATTTAGTTAGAATTGGGGTGAAACAAGCAATTGCAACTTGTAGAGTTAAAAAGAATAAAGTTAAAGCGGTTAATAGTTTGTATTGACTAAACAACATTAGTAACTTCTTAAAAGAAGCTTTAGCGTTTTTAGGTTTATTATTAGTATTACGAATTGGCGGCATATAACTCCTTTCTTGATAATTGGCTTAAAGCAATTTCTTGGTAAACTTTACATGTCTTTAATAATTTTTTATGTGGTCCAAAACCAACTACTTTACCTTTATCAACAACCATAATATTATCTGCATCTAAAACTGTACCAATTCTTTGAGCAACAATAATTTTGGTTACTCCTACCATTTCTTTTTTAATGTTATCTCTTACTTTTTTATCAGTAGCCATATCTAAAGCACTAAAACTATCATCAAAGATTAAGATTTCTGGATTTCTTACAATTGCACGAGCTATAGCTAATCTTTGTTTTTGTCCACCAGATAGGTTAGTAGCGTTTTGACTAATTAAATGTTCATATTTGTCACTAATCTTTTCGATAAAAGGGGCAGCACAAGCGATTTGACAAGCTTTTTGAATTGCTTTCTTATTATCTTTATTTGCTTTAGGATTGATAATGCCATATTCAATATTTTGGTTAATAGTAGTATTAAATAAGAAGTTCTTTTGAGGAACAAAACCGATTCTGTTTCTTAAATCAATTAAACCCATATCTTTAATATTCACTCCATCAACCAATATCTCTCCACTAGTTGCATCCATCATTCTAGGAATTAAGTTGATAATACGTGATTTACCAGTACCGGTAGAACCGATAATTGCTAATGTTTCGCCTTTATTTACTTTAAAATTAATATTAGATAATACATTTTCTTTAGCACCTTCAAATTTTAAATTAACATTCTTAAATTCAACAACACCACTCACTCTAGTTCTAATTGGTTTAACTTTCTTTTCTACAATTTTTGTTTTAGTATCAAATACAGCATTAATTCTTTTTGCAGAAATAATACCATTCGGTACAAAGAAGAATAACATAATGATACGAATGAAAGAGAAAATAATAATTGTAGAAAGCATCGCATATTTAATTACCGTAGGGATAATAGTTAGTGTTGCATCACCTTTATAGATCATATACGCAGCCACCCAATAGAATCCTAAAGTCATGAATGTAATAATTGATTGGATGAATGGGAAAGCAGAGTTAATTGTTGCATTTAAAACAAAATCGTTAGTTTTATTTTTCTCGTTAATATTATTAAATTTAGTGTCATGGTAAGTTTGACTATTGAAGGCTCTAATTACTCTAATACCGCTAATATTTTCACGTGCAACATCATTCATACCGTCCATATATACTTTATTTTTCTTAAATCTTGGCAATACAATAATTAGTACAACTGTAAATAATACAATTAACATACCGATACCACAACCCATAATTAAAGGGAATGTATAGTTAAGATTTCCTGTGCCAGAATCTTTACTATCTAAAACAACTTTAAGAATACCACCAATAGCTGAAGCGGGAGCACTAATTGCTAATCTAATACTCATATTGAAAGCCATAGTAGCATTTACTACGTCGTTAGTATTTCTATTGATAAGTGAAGGAATAGAGAATTTATCAATTTCACTTTGGTTAAACGAATTTACATGTGCAAAGAAACTTTTTCTAATATATAAAGAATAGTTACTACTTATAACTGCACTTGTATATCCTACAACCATAATACAAGCAAATGAACCTACTGCATATAGAATAACTCAACCAAAATCTTGTCAAATCTTAATTGCACTGCTAGGTTTAGTTGAACCATTACCAAATAATTTTAAAATATCTTGAATTCTATCAGGTAAGAATAAATCTAAATATACTTGGGTAACAATAAGTACCATAGTAATACCGATTAAAACTCAATCTAAAGGTTTTAGATATTTAGTTAAACGAAACATATTATATTAATTATATATATATATATTGTAGTTTGTGGTGTTTTTTTTATGTATTAACGCTTGTTTATATGGTTGTTTAATATAAGGATGAGTAAATATATGGTTATATATAGAAAAGCAGACTAGCGAGCCTGTAAACTACTTTAAAACTTATATTCTATTTAGTTCTTAGGTTGTTTAGTTTGACTATATTACGGTTGAACAGTCTTTGTTCTTTAATAAAAGCTAATAAGATTTCTCTGATTTCTACAACTTGGTTTTTTAAATCTCCAAATTGTTTCTTTAAACTTGGTTCTTTAGGTGGTTTTGATCCAATTGGCGGTTTTCTTTTCACATTACCTATTATATATACTTTCATTACATCCACAACACGTTCCGGATCTTTATCATATTCAGCTATTTCAACTTTTTTAATTTTATTATTTTGTGTCATGTTTTCTCCTTACATATATAAGTTACCACAAAAGTATCAAAAAGGGTGAAAAACTTTTTCGTTATATATCTAAGATATATAAAATTTTTGAAATCGGTATGGTGAAAATGGGCAAAAAGTGCTATTTAACTCTACTAAAAATGTGTTTTTTTACCGCATAGTTATAATATAACTATGAAAAAGAAATACGTAAGTTTTCTTGGAGTAATGTTCATGGTGCTGGGAGGTACCATTGGAGCAGGAATATTTTTTAAGAATGAAACAATATTAGATAATACTGGTTCTATTTTATTAGCTATGTTATCTTGAGTCATAGCAATTTTCGCTGTATTCTGTATTAGTATGACATTTAGTGATATTATTAAAAAATCAGGTTGAGATAACTCACTAGGATATGTTGGGTGAATTAAAAAGTTTTGTGGTACGGGACTATATAAAGGTTTTAGAAACTTCATGTTTTGAATTTTCTTGCCAGGGATGACATTTATTTTACCCTATTACTCAATTATGTCATTTCAAGATGCACTAAGTATATTTACCGGTAGTCGTTGTGTAATTCCTTGATATGCTGTAATGTTGATCTCAGTTGTTATTTTAATTTACTTTCAATATATGGCTGTAATCAATAAAAATGTTTCTATTAAACAAAATTTTATATTGAGCTACATTAAATTCTTACCAATCTTGTTTGCAATCTTCGGTGGTATTTTCTATTTCGCATATACTGGTCACCCACAAAACCCAGTATTAAATGTTGCAAGCGACAATGGTGCTCCATTTAATTTAATTAAATTCTCTCCTGCGTTTGGAGTAATTGCCGCTATCCCAGCTATCTTTTTTGCATTTGATGGTTTCTATACTGCTAGTGGTGTTTATTCAGATATGAAAGAACCAAAAAAATTCTCTTCTGCATTATGTTGAGGTATTGCTTTAACAGCTATCATTTATGTATTAATTTCTATTGGCATGTTATTAGGAGTTAAAACAGGAGCTATTACTGGGTGAATTTCCGTTTTATCTACTACTCCGGGTAAAGTATTATTATTTATAATCTTATTTTGTATCTCATGTTCAGTGATTGCTATTTTAAATGCTTGAACTATTTATAATGGTGAATTCTACCGTGATGTTATTAGAACAGATAGTAATAAATTTAACAATTGAGTTAAAAGCAAGGTGAATATTAATGATAAAAAACAATGAGCATTATTTTTAACTTTATTCCAATTAATAACATTCTGCGCATTTTCTATCGTTGGTGTATTCTTTTATTCGGGTATAAGAACGAATGTATATTATGATAATGTTTCTCGATGTATTTATGCTTTCTGTGATCTAATTGCAGACTGATGCGCTTTATTATCGTTCGTTGGTATTGGAATTGTTATTCTATTTGCTGTTATCCAAAAGATTAATACTTCTAAAAAATATATGTTCTATTCAATTACAGCAATTAGTTTGACTGGTATTGCTGCTTTATTTGAAGTGGTTTTAGCATCAAGTAACTTAATTTCTTCAATTATCTTCCAAGTTGATAATCCTAGCACAAATCCTGAGTCTTACTTAATTCCTTACATTTGTGAATTTGTTGTATTATTGATCTTCTTAGGTGTTTGCTTCACACCAATGATTAAACAAAAAATTGCTAAAAGATTTAATTTAAGATAAATATTGAGCTATGTCGCAAAACGGTGGGATATTTTTGTCCAAAACTCACTTCTTTTAGTAAATAGAGTTCAACTAGTTTTTGTTGATTAATAATTCTCATTCCACAGTGTCTTCTAATTTGTGC
>JAISSF010000002.1 GCA_031273215.1 Mycoplasmataceae bacterium | reverse complement strand
ATGTATGAGTAGAAAACCAACAATAATCAAAATTACAAAGTATGAGAAAGATCCAAGTAGGGTTGGACATAAACTCGAAATTAGTTCCGATATAATAGCAAGTGTAAAACCTAAAAAGCGAATGAAACAAAATAAGAATAAGCACAAACAAACATCCACCAGAGATATTCTTTTACAATTTATGGCTAAAGTAGAACAGTTTATGGTAAAACAAGAACAATTTAATTCATATGTATCAGATGTGCTCTCTCGCAATAACCTAAAATAATGCTTTTGCATTTACCAATATAATAGCAAGTGTAAAACCTAAAAAGCAAATAAAACAAAATAAGAATACCGCTAAGAAACCAAGAATGACAGTTGAGAGATTAGTTAATATCATAATGGAGTTCGTTATTGAATAAAAAGATGTAAATGCTAGACAGGCAGAATTCAACGCTAGAATTGAGAAAGTCATCGTATTAAACAACCTGAAAACTGATTAAAAACTTTGAAAAATGGTCTTTTTGGAGTGAGTTAAATGGCATTTTTTGCCCATTTTGAGCATATCGATTTGAAAAATTTTATTATATGATAATATAATAACAAAAAAGTTTTTCACCCTTTTTGGTACTTTCGTGGTAACTTATTAGTGTATGGATATGAAATATAACATTCGTAAAAAAGCGAAAGATGAGAAATTAGTAATACATGGCCCTAAAGGGGAATATGTGAAATACGAACAACTGTGTGATTGAGATATAATTAAAATGGAACCCAAGTAGAACCGCCAATGACATTAAGAGAATTAAATATGAAAGTAGATAAAATAGAAACTACGGTAAGTGAGTTAGCCAAAATCGTACAGAACTTAAGTAATACAGTGGCAAATTTAAATAATACAGTTAATATGTTCATTACAGAACAAAGATGTTTCAACCAATATGTTTTAGATGTTTTCGCTCGCAATAATTTAAAATAACTTGCCGCCAATGACATTAAGAGAATTAAATAAGAAAGTAGATAAAATAGAAACTACGGTAAGTGAGTTAGCTAAAATCGTACAGAACTTAAGTAATACAGTGGCAAATTTAAATAATACAGTTAATATGTTCATTACAGAACAAAGACAAGTCAATGAGGAACAAAGATGTTTCAACCAATATGTCCTAGATGTCTTCGCTCATAATAATTTAAAAACTGAATAAAAACTTTGAAAAATGGTGTTTTTGTGGTGAGTTAAATGGCGCTTTTTGCCCATTTTGAGCATATCGATTTGAAAAATTTTATTATATGATAATATAATAACAAAAAATTTTTTCACCCTTTTTGATACTTTTGTGGTAACTTATTAATGTATGGAGACTACAAAGAACGCATTTATATACACGACAATTTCATTGTTTGTTTTAATTGTATGTTTATGTTTTACGAAAATAGACATCATTAAACCATGTAGCTTTTATGTTAATAGCACGGATTTAGTTATTGCGGTAAATGAACATGATAAAAAGTATATTAAAGAATATAACAGCACATATAAACTTGAATTCAGAGAAGTGACGTATAAAATCCAAATCCAAGACTTAATCGCCAAAGAAAACGGTTTCTACATGTATGAGTTCTATTGTTACAACTATGGCGGAGATAACTTTGATATTGGATTGAATAACGGGTATATCGATTATGGAAAAGAAAGTTGCCTACAAGTTATTCTATAAAATAAAAAGGTCCGGGATGAACCGAACCTAATTATTTTTCAAAGTTGAAATTACTTTAAATTTTTTGAAATTATAGAAGCTAATTCAAACATTGAAACTTGTTTTTTACCACCAAATAATACAGATAATTTAGCGTCAGAGTTAATATTACGTCTGTTCTTCTTATCTTGTAAATCATTTTTCTTGATATAGTCTCAAACTTTTTTAATAGCTTGACTACGTGGTAAAGCCTTTGTTCCAACAATTGCACCCAAATTTGCACTTGGTTGTAATGGTTTTAATAGAGCTGCGTTTACTTTTTTTGCCATGTTAATCCTTTCTCAATCATATTATAAATCAACTATAAAAAATCGTGATATTGCTATAAATAATATATTATTTAGCGAAAAATAATTCTAAGGTAAGAGCACAGTTTATGGCTGTTTGATCAAAAAACGCCTTAGTATTGATGTTCAAACCAAAGTTCTTATCGTTATCCTTATGTGTAGGTATAGTGATAGAAGGACTTCCAGCAAAGTTAGCTAGATTCATTAAATCCACTGCTAATCATTTGTTTTTGTTACTTAAAGTATTGTTTTGTAAATCTTTAAGTAAGGGAGCAAAACGAGAATGAGAAGGGAATATTAAGCAATCTACACCATTCATTAACTCGTTATACTTGTTGATTAACACTGTTCTTACTTTCTTTGCTTTTAAATAAACTTCTTGTTGATTACTGTTTTCTAGAAAATAAGCACCCATCATGATTTTTCTTTTAACGTTATTTGAGAATCCATTAGTACGGTAGTTAGAAACAATTTGTTCATATCCGTGTCCTAGGGCTTCGTTTTTACCATAGGCTATGGAAGTGTATTGGGATAGACAAGAAAAGGCTTCTGCATAGGAAAGAACCATGTATACAGGGCTAATTGCTTCTAGTAGATTTGTCTCAAACTCTTTTTCAATTACATTAAATCTAGTTTTAAGTTGGTTGATGTTATCTAAATAAATTTGCTTAGCTTCATCATCTAAGTAGTTTTCAATACCTTTAATAATAGCGATATTCATATTCTCTAAAGGTTTTAAATTATCATATAGTTTGTCATTGGTTTTTTGAGAAGTGTAATCTTTTTCATCATATTGTACCAATGTTTGGGCTACTAAAGCAAGATCGGTTACTGTAGTTGCATTAATACCTACAGTATCTAAACTTGGCGCATAAGGAACGATGCCGTATCTACTTATTAATCCATATGTAGGCTTATATCCACATATACCCATGTATGAAGCTGGGGCTCTTACTGAATCTCCTGTATCTGTACCTATAGCAAAAGGTACGATGCCTAACGCTACTTGAACAACATTACCACTCGAACTTCCTCCAACTATTCTTTCTTTATTAAAGGGGTTGAGAACTGGACCACTTGCGCTATTTAAACCAGTTCCACCAAATCCAAATTCATCTAAATTAGTTTTATCTAATAAGATAGCTCCTGCATCATTTAATAGTTTATAAACTGTAGCATCATATGGAGGAATATATCCGGATAATACTTTACTACCTGCGGTAGTTTGTATATCTTTGGTAACAAATAAATCTTTTAGAGCATAAGGGACAGAAGATAACAAACTATTAGGATTTGAATTAGTGTTGTTGTTTTTGGTAATACATGTATTCATTTCTTGAATATCATTTAAGTTTGTATGAGATTGTTTATTTCATTCTAAAATTAGTGATTTCATTATTTTACGACAATATATTTTCCTTTCTTATTTTGTGCTTTATCAAATATAATTTGATGATCATCTTGTGTTACAACATCTTCACGTAATGTATGAGTTGTATTAAGAATAGGAAATGAAGTTGGTTCTACACCATTAGTATCAACATTATCCAATAGATTAACTTTGTTAATTACAAAATTAGCGTATGATTCAAAGTTACTTATTTCTTCTTCACTTAAGTTAACTTTTACATCTTTCGTCAACTTTTCTATTTTGTTTCTAGTAGGAACAATAGCCATATATACATTATAGAAATATAGTGATAGTTAATTAACTAACGACTTGCTTGTCAATTTTCGGGCAAACCAGCACCTGTCAATAAATCAAGAGCTTGACCTGTTGTGAAGTTTTCGCTGCCTGTAACGTATACAGAACCACTATCGCCTCAGTTACTAAAAGTAGTATTAGATCATTTATAGTTTTTAATTTGTGAATAGTTGAAACCATTTAAAATAATCTCTGTAACGCCATTATCTCCTAAGAATGCATCGGCACCGGTTGTCGTTAGACTGCTAGAAATAGTTAAACTATCGTTTAAACCAGTACAATTCTTAAAAGCTTCACTGCCTATTGAAGTTACACTATTAGGAATAATAAGTGAACCTCTTAACGTACTGCATCCGTTAAACGCTTTATTTCCTATAGATGTTAATGTAGTAGGAAGTGTTATTGAATTGGCTAAATTAGTGCAGTTTTGAAATGCTTCAGCGTCAATGCTAGTAATGGTATATGTTGTGTCTGAAAAACTAATGAAATTAGGAATCACTAAATTCGTTGCTCCAAAATCACTAAATCCAGTAATGATAGCTGTATGATTATCTCCATTAGTTTCTATTGACACAGTACCAGCAGAACGTCCAATTCAATCTGTACCAGCAGACGAATCACCATTAATATTAATTGAGATGGGGTTAGAAAATACTTTTTGACCATTAGAACATAATTGCAATGTATATACGCCTATAGCAGTACCCGCTGGAATAGTACCTGTAATAACATCCTTGCCTACTTCGAAACTAGCGAATATATAACTAGAAGATGCTGCTACTTGAACGTTATCAGCTGTGAAAAAATTAGAATTGTATGCGACACTAACATTCAAATCTGTGTTATATCTTCCGGACGTGTTGTCTGTGTAAGCTGTTAAGACACCTTGTGTGAAGTTAATTGGTGTTGAAATAACTTCAACATCAGTTCTTTCGTCTTTCAACTGGAATACAAAAATACCACCATTTCTAGTTAGATCTCCTCTAATCTTAGCAGTAAAAGCAGTTTGGGTATTATAACCTGCAGGACTATAAGCGAAATCAGAGAATTTATTAGCATCTTTTCCACATATGTATAAATCAGGAGTTAGTGTGTATCCAGCAGTAGTGATTGTACCAGCAATAAGCAAATCAGTTCCAGCTGTTCCTAATGTACTAGTAGTGAGGTTGATTTGAATTGTAGCGCTTGAGGAAACTGTAATGCTAACTTTATTAGAAATACTCTTTGTTGTTTCATTAATAAGTTGTAAAACAAATGTACCTTCATCAGTCGTAGGCAACGTTGTAGTAAATGTATTCTCATCGCCAAGAGTAACGGCACTAAATTTCGCTTTATCTTTACCATAAGTTTTTAAAGTTGTAACAGTTGCTCCACTTTCTACATAAGTTCCTTGTATGGTAACCGGACCAGAACCAGTGGTAGCTTGTGTTCCACTAGTAACGGTAATTTGTAATGGAGAATCTTTGTCTTGGCTACAGCTAGTTAAAACTAAAGAAGAAGCACAAACTCCTCCTATAAAAGCAATGGTTGAAATTGGTAATAGTGTTTTTATCAGGTTTTTCTTATTCATATGCTTTAATTATAGTGAGGGAAAATATCACAATTAACTATTTTTTTCGCATAATACTATAGTATTAATATATATTACTATAACATTGTGTTGAACCGTTCTGTTTCGAGTATTTGTTGAAATATTTTTGTCACGAGTTAAATGGCACTTTTTGCCCATTTTGAACATATCGATTTCAAAAATTTTATTATATCTAATATAATAAGAAAAAATTTTTTCACCCTTTTTAATACTTTCGTGGTAACTTATTAATGTATGAGTAGAAAACCAACAATCATCAAAATTACGAAGTACGATAAAGATCCGAACAGAGTTGGGCACGAACTTGAAATTAGTTCACATATAATAGGAAGTGTAAAATCTAAAAAGAAAGTGAAACAAAATAAGAAAACTACTAAGAAACCAAGAATGACAGTTGCAAAATTAGCTGATATTCTAATGGAATTTATTGCTAGACAAGAACAATTTAATGCGAGACAAGAAAAAATCAATAAACTAAACAACTTGAGAACTGAATAGAATATGCGTTTTAAAGCTATTTAAAGCCTATTTTAACCGCCTTTTGTGTTGCCATGGTAAATTTTTACATACACATTAAAACACCCACTTAGATTCGCTTTTACGCCTGAATTTAACTATTTTTTAAGCTCACTAAACAATAAAAAACCCTAAAAAATGGGGTTTTTGGGGTGAGTTAAATGGCACTTTTTGCCCATTTTGAGCATAGCGATTTGAAAAATTTTATTATATATAATATAATAACAAAAAATTTTTTCACCCTTTTTGGTACTTTTGTGGTAACTTATTAGTGTATGGAGAAATTAGAATTGGTCATCAAAGAAAAAGCAAACGAAGTAAAACAAGCGTTATCAAACAAATCAAATGAATGGTTAAGAGCATTTGTTCAAAAAGCAGCAAACAATGCGGAAGAATTGACATTAGATGACATGTTTGTTGTAGAAGTCATTAATGAAACTTTAAAAGAAAGGATGGTGGATTAATGAACTTTGTTGCATTGATAGGGATAGTAGAAGGTATCAAAAAAGAAGAAAAGAAAATATCGTTTGATATTAAGGTGGAAAAACCAACAAGCGATCAAGAATGCTGGTATGAGAAAATACCAGCTACAATTGAAGAAACTGATGAATCAGTTGAAGAAATAAACAAACTTACAGAAGGAGCAATTGTTGGAGTGAAAGGAAGAGTTACGTCTATAGATAATGCATACTTTGTGCAAGCGGAGCGTTTGCAAGTATTCTAATGAATATCAAAAATAATCTTGGAATGTATGCGGAAGAAATTGTGAACAGGACGCGCAATTTTCTTATGAATAAGAATGAGATATATTTTGAGAAAAGAGAGGTACCAATCAAGATTATTAAAAAGACGAATGATAACACAATTGTAGGCAAGTTATTAGCTAAATCTTATGTAGATTATTTCGGATACAATAAGGACAAACATTTTGAGTTCGAAGTTAAACAAACTCAAGAGGATTATTTTGATGTTAATTTAATTAAAGAACATCAGTTGGCTTATTTATTCAAGTTGTATGAGAACAATATTCCTTCTTTTTTAATTGTTTATTTTTCTAAGTTCAATAAGTTTTACTTAATAAAAACATCATGGTTAAAACAATATTTAGAAAATAAAAATAAAAAGAAGATTCCGTATGATGTGATAATGCAAAATAATAATGAATTAGAAATTGTATATCCAGGAGTTTTGGATATGTCATGTATTTATAATATTTAGGTGAAACCTAATAAAGATTGAATCTGTACGGATGGTGAAAAAATACTAAGAGAAAAAACAACAGCTCTTGAGTTTCCACTTTCCAAAGCGGATAAGGAAAATATAGAAAAAATGCAAGCGTACATTGATGCTTCGTATGATGATTCTTATGAAAACTATGGAATTAATCCTGGTATTGCAATAGCTGCTAACCAAATTGGATGAAATAAATCAGTTGTATATATTCATTTCGAAAGCGCTGGCAATGAATATAAATATCTATTGGCTAACCCAAAGATTATTTCTTATAGTCAAGGATTTACTTATTTAGAAGGTGGAGAAGGTTGCTTAAGTGTTCCTAAGAGTCATAAAGGAATTGTTCCTAGAAGAGCAAAAGTAATTGTTGAAGCGATTGATTTATTAGATAATAACAAAGTTATCAAAATCAAGGCAAGTGGTATCTTAGCAATTAACCTACAACATGAACTTGATCATCTCGAAGGTATTCTATATTACGATCATATTAACAAAAAAGACCCAATGCACATTGAGAGTGATTGAGTACCTTTTAGTTCAAAAGAAGAATTAGTAGAATAAAAAAGACCCACATTGCTGCAGGTCAGTCGAATTTGCGATTGCTATGAATTCGTTTAGCAATACGAGATGAATCGTAACTCTATGTTGTTAGTTTCCAATTGCTTGAACCCCAACTACAAATATATTATATACAAAATAATAAATAAGTGGTGTTATGATTATTCTCGAACAATCTTAGAAGCAATTTCATCAGCTGAACCATCACTATTGTATTTAGAAACGATACCTTTTGTATTGTAGTGGTTTACTAAAGGTAAAGTTTGTTCTTCATAAACATGTAAACGATGCTTAACAGATTCTAAGTTATCATCTTTTCTTTGAGATAATTCAACACCGCATTTTTTACAAATATATTTTCCGTCAATTACATTAGGCATGTATTCACTTGTTGTGTTAATGTTATAACCAGCGCCACATACAGGACAGTTTAATCTACCAGTTAATCTTTTGATTAGAATGTCTTCTGGAACATACAATTCAATAACTTTATCAATGTTAGCATATGTAGCAATGAAATTAGCTTGATCGATATTACGTGGGTAACCGTCTAAAACAATATTTTTTCCTTGTTCTTTGTACTTACCAATGTATTCCTTTACTAAGTTATTAACTAATTCAGCACTAACAAAGTTACCTGATTTCATAATCTCATCTATTTGTTTTCCAAGTTCACTACCTGATTTAACTTCCGCTCTTAAAAGATCACCAGTAGAAATTTGTCTAAAATCATATTTGTTTATTAAAATTGAACTTACAGTTCCTTTTCCACTTCCTGGTGCTCCTAGTAATAAAACAATCATAAAATTATTATAAGTCGGTTTAGGGAAGTAAGTGGGATAAAAAATGCATATTTTTACAATATAACAAAGTTATGAAGGATACAGAATTACTCGCAAGATACAAACTAACTGGTGATAAAAATATTATTTATTACTTATTTCAAAAATATCGTCAACAATTAATATTTCAAACTCATAATATATTAAAATTTTTTGAATGTGATTTAAATGCAGAAACAGATTTCGATCATTTATATTATGAACATGTTGCTTCCGCTTGTAAAATGTGAAGAATGGATTCGGATGCAAAAATATTTTG
The DNA here is from genome assembly GCA_031273215.1 of Mycoplasmataceae bacterium. GTDB lineage: Bacteria > Bacillota_I > Bacilli_A > Mycoplasmatales > Mycoplasmoidaceae > Malacoplasma_A. The sequence continues at coordinate 3,926 of JAISSF010000002.1, read as the reverse complement.
CTATCGTTTATTTTCAATAAATAAAACTAACATATTTTGATATGTTCAAAAATATGTAAGAAATAATAAAATAACTTTGGATTCTCTACAAACCACATCTAAAATAGAAATATATGATTCAACTTTAGGGGTAACCGAAAATTTACAAGAAGAGGTGTCAAATAATGAAAAAGAGAAAAAACTAATGGATTATTTAAAACAATTTCCAAAAGAATTTAGAAGAGTTATCCTTCTGAAATATAGAGGTGCTAATGATAAAGAGATATGTGGAAAATTAAATATCTCTCAAGATAAACTTAAAAATAAATTAAAATATTTCAAACATAGATTCAAAAATGAAGTGGCGGGAAAGAAAATTACTAATTAGTTTATAAATGGAAATAACTAACCAAATAAATCATAATGAGTGCGGAGTGTGTGTTATTAACACACTTGTTAAACATTATTTTAAGCAAGACATTAAACAAGAACTATTGAAAGAAGCTAATATTACAGATAAAGGTTTGAGCATCTATGATTTTGAAGCACTTTGTAATAAGCACGGAATACTTACTGAAACTTTTAGACTTGAACCACATGATTTAATAAACTTTGAATACAAGAGTGTTTTCATTGCATTAATGAACACGGAATTAGGATTACACTATGTGTTGGTTAAAAAACATAAAGATAAACTTGAAATATGAGATTCAATCAAAGGACACAAATATGAACTTCTTAGTGAATTCTTGAAAAGTTTTTATGGGGTTATAATCACTACAACTAAATCCCAAAATAATATTATTTTCAAAGATAATAAAGTAAAACTATTTGCTCATATAAATTTTAAATATCTATTGATAAATTTATTGCTTCAACTATTTATTATCTCATTATCTGTTATTAGTGCGGACTATATATCTTTATTGATTTCTAATAGTTTTAATAACAATAGTTATGTAAATGCAATTAATTTATCCGTCGTATTTATTTTTATATTTCTATCGCTTTCGTTATCTAAATACTTTTCTAACTTATTAACAATTAAACAAGTAAAGGCGAACTATTTAGAGCTGTCTAGTTTATTCTTTAAAAATATAAGCAACAAGAATAATACATTTTTTAACAAAGTAAATCAGAATTATATTTATATTATTGATCATGCTATCCAATCAATTGCTTTCTACAACACAATTGAACTTTCCAACTTCTGCGCATCTTTAATATTTAGTTTCGTGTTACTTATATGTATCTCCGTAATTAATCCAATATTTATTTTTATATTGGGCATATCTGTAATGATATTAGTATCTATTGGGTATATAGGATATAAGTTCAATAGTAAGATTTTAAATAAAGCTTTAAATAATGGAACAAGTAATTCTTCTTATTCTTCGGAGATGATAAAATATGTTAAAGGAAAACATAATCCAATACTGTTTGATCAGATTACAACTAACTTAAAATCAAATTACAACGAATACATCCATTTATTTTCACTTAATACTAAATTTTCATCGCTACTGAATGCGATATTAGAGATTAGCGAAAAATTAATACTTGTTGCGATGCTAATTGTCTGTGCATATTTCTTCGAGTCTGAGTTTAATGGTGATATTTCAAAAATTATTTTAGCGATATCGCTTGTTGGCATGTTTTGAGGAAATGTAAACACAATTGTTAAGTTCATCACAAAATATGTCGAATATACAAAAATGCTTGAGATATTCAATTCAGTTACTGAGGTTGGAAATAAGTCAGTTGGTGATAAAGAAGTTAAAAAAGTAACAACAATTAGCTATAACGGGACTGCTGTTAAGCGAAATTCAAGAATGCCTGATTTTAATTTTGATAAGTATCTAACAAAGTATATTGAAGATGATAAAAATATAGTTGAAATAAATGGTATTAATATAAAAAATATTAAGGATGAATGGATTTTGCAGAATATTTATGTAGTAGAAAACAATCAAAAACTTGACCATAAAGTGTTGTTGGAGAATATTTTTGAGAATAAATGCCTCATCGATTTTATTAAAGAAACAAAACTAGATTTGAATAATTTTTCGGAAGATGAATTCCAAATGAACCAGTTAGTTAATGTGCTGTCATGCTTACGAGTTAAAAACAAAATCATAGTTTTCAAAAATAATTTTAAGTTTATTAATAAGAAATATTCAGGACACATTTATAAACATGTATTACCTTATATTAAAAATAATAACTACGTTATTTTTATAAGTTAAAAGAAAACAAATAACTAATAATTTCAGAACCATCCATTGAATTAATGAACTCGCTGTCAGCGCTAGTTGATCAAAGCAAGGAAAACAACTCACCAAATTTATTTTTATATGTACCAGCAGGCATTCTACTCGTTACAAACTCGCTGTAGAAAGTACCATCACTTGCATCAATATCATAAACTCTATCGTTACAAATGTTGTAACCACCAATAGTTGACTTCTGCCCTGATGTTTTGGCATTTGCTTTCCTATTTTCTTCATCATCAGAACTAAAACTAGCCAATGTTAAAGCAGTACCACCGCCAATATAAACAGTAGCTACTGATGTTGCTAGTAGTATATTGAGTGATATTTTCTTAGTCATAATATATTAATATATTATATGCCAACTGTTGGTGGGTAGTATGTAACCAGTGTGGTAGAGATATTTGCATGGTAAAGTGACGGGTCTTGCATATCATCAACACCGGTAGTGAAGCAAGGCAACACTTCAGCTCAACATCAATAATTTAGGGGCGTAGGTATAATTTGAAATTTCACTTGTGTTGCAATTTGTCTCAAATCAAAAGTACGACCAGCAATCTCAATATGATAGAATTTAGGATCTAATGTGCTCATACTTTTTTCTAATCTATCGTTAAACTCATTTGGTAAAGCTGTAGAACCCGCCACGTAGGTATCTGGATCAGTCAAAATATTTCAGAAGAGACTAGAGAACTGACCAGTAGAAAATACATCATTTTCATTATGTATTTCGCTTATTAAATAATCTGGCGAAATAACATCAGGAGAAATACGATGTATTCCTTTTGCAACAACACTTCCAATATAAGGAGCTCAAGTATAAACAGAAGCTTCTTCGTCACCGGGAAAACCATAACCAACTTCATATCTATCGTAAGTTCCCCCACCAAGTACTGAAGATGCTCAGTTGTAGTATGATTGATGGCTTCCGTGTCCATATTCAGCATAGTATGGAGCAGGAACCATGTAATAATGTCCAACATTTTCTTCAATGTGTGGGTTAAATGAATGAGATGTATCAGTTTCTCCACCTTCACCACGGACGTTGTCAGGGTTACAACAACCAATATATTGATAATTGTGAATATTTAGATTTAAAAACAATGTCTGAGCAGGACTAGCTTCGGTTGGTGAAAGATAAATGTTTAGCGCAAGATCTTTAACTAATAACTTAGAATAATCAATATCAAATCTAGAAAAAGTTACATTATATACAGCTTCTTCAAATTCAGCTTCTTCAAAAAAATAGCTAATCAAACTATTTATATAATTTCTTGTATCTACGATAATGTTCCATTTAGCATTCTTTTCATATTGTTTAACAAAAGAAGAAGATGTGTAATCTCCTCCTTCATAATATGTAGCTTTAGAGTTATATTTGTCATAGTCGTTATTGTTGAAATCTCATTGAGAGGCACTTCCTTCACTAATTCTATTGAAAAGTGCATAACCTATTCCAATCCCCCCCCCTGCACCACACGCCAAAGCAAGTATAGGCATACCAATTAGCAGGAATTTGTTATTTTTTACAGTCTTTTGTGGTTTTTTCATAATGTAATTATAAGTAATGTTGCAAAACGGTGGGATAAAATGGTTATTTTTTAAAAACCTATATACATAGTATATAGAAAATTAAAAATATAGTTGAGTTATATGGGAAGGACTATAACTCGAAGA
>JAISSF010000001.1 GCA_031273215.1 Mycoplasmataceae bacterium | reverse complement strand
GCAATTTTTTTCCACAGATTTTGCAGTATCTGGATTGTGCGATTTTTCTTCGAGTTATAGTCCTTCCCATATAACTCAACTATATTTTTAATTTTCTATATACTATGTATATAGGTTTTAAAAAAAATAACCATTTTATCCCACCGTTTTGCAACATTGCTTTAGATTTTTTTTTTTTTTTTTTTGATTACTATAATATATACATGTTATTGGATACTCGTAAAAAATCTACTGATGCTCAAGAAGGTTTTAACCCTAATGTTCAAAATGATGTAGTTGCTGCCGGAGCTCCTGCTGGTGGATTAGTATTATTCATTCTACTTTCTATTATTACTATTGGTATCTTTGCTGCTTGTGCTTGATTTGGAAAGCGTAATAAATTAAACAAGATGCAAATCACTATTAACCAAGCTGCTTCTAATATTGATGTTCAATTAAAACAACGTGCTGATACATTACATAAATTAGTTGAAGCTTCTAAATCATCAGTTAAGTTTGAAAAGAACTTAATTACTGATGTTACTTCTTTAAGAAGTGTTAAAGGTTACCAACCTGGTGATGCTACTACTAATGCTAACATTTCTAAAATGGACGTTGCTCAAGCTAAAATTTTAGCTACTTTAGAAAACTACCCTAAATTAGAATCAACTACTACAATTAGAGAATTAATGCAAACTGCTGATTATTTAGAAAGAGAAATTAGTGCAACTCGTAGAGTATATAACGCTTCTGTTTCTCAATTCAATGGAGAAATCTATACATGACCTAGTGAAATTGTTGCTCGTCACTTAAAATTACACAACTTACCATTCTATATCGCTAGTGAAGAAGACCGTAAGGATGTTAGTTTATCAATTGAGTAGGAACTAACCAATTTAAGATTGGTAATTGATTTATAGACCGTTTCAAAGACGTTGCTTTAAATAACATTTACTATAGTGCTTAATAACTCTCTCTTTATAATTAAAGTAAGATGTTAAAGGTAGCGTTAGTAGGAAAACCCAATGTGGGTAAGTCAACATTGTTTAACAGACTTACTGCAAGTAGAAAATCAATTGTAACAGATATCGCCGGTACTACACGTGATAGAATTAACGGGAAAGTATTATGGTTAAATAAAGAGTTTACCCTAATAGATACTGGAGGCTTAACTACCGAAGAGTTACCATTCAAACAAGCAATTGAGAGACAAGTAAAATATGCGATTGATGAATCAGATATTATCCTATTTGTAGTATCTAACAAAGAGGGTGTTGAAGCTAATGATATATACATATCAAAGCTATTAAAAAAATATAAATCTAAAAAAGTTCTTTTAGTTGCGAACAAATCAGAAAACATTAGACATGAAAATGAGAAAGCTTTATATAGTCTTGGATTTGGTAAACCTAAATATATTGCCGCTGAACATGGAGTTGGTATTGGAGATTTATTAGATGAAGTAATTAGTGTAAATCCAAAGCAATTTGATCAAGAAGAAAAACATACTTCTTTCTGTATTATTGGTAGAACCAATGTTGGAAAATCTACACTAATGAATAGTATCCTTGGACAAGAAAGAGTTGTTACTTCTGCTATTGAGCATACCACAAGAGATGCAATTGATGACGACTTCTACTACAATAAAGAATTGTTCACAATCATTGATACCGCAGGTATTAGAAGAAAAGGACATATCAAAGACCAAGTAGAAAAATATGCTGTTAAAAGGACAGAAGCTGCTATTTCACGTAGTGATATGATTTTATTAGTATTAGATGGTAGTCAACCTTTTAATGAACAAGATGAAGTTATTGGTGGATTAGCTTTTAAAGCCAATATCCCAACAATCATTGTTATAAACAAATGGGACCAAGTTGAGAAAGAAAGTTTAACGATGCCTCATATGGAAAAAGTAATTAGACAAAAATTTGCCTACCTATCATGATCTCCTATTGTATTCATAAGTGCGTTAGATAAAAAGAGAATCCACACTATCTTTGAAACAATAAAAGAAATCAAGAAACAATTAGAAATTAAAGTATCTACAAGCTTATTAAATACCGTATTAGCTAAAGCGGTTATAAATAACCCAGCGCCAAAACATAAAGGTGGCAGAATTAGTATTAGTTATGCTACTCAAACTAAATCTCAAATACCTACATTCGTACTATTTGTAAACAATCCCGAATACCTCCACTTTACATACGCAAGATATATAGAAAATCAAATCAGATTAGCATTTGGAATTAAGTATGTACCAATTACTGTTTATTACAAGGATAAGAATGCAAGAATCCGTATTAACGAATAGCACTAATATAAATATAATATTTATATGCCGTCTTAGCTCAATTGGCAGAGCAACTGACTTGTAATCAGTAGGTTGTAGGTTCGATTCCTATAGACGGCACCACTACTAAATTAAATGGATACGATACTAAGGGCTGAGCAATATTTTAACTGACAGCACTGGATTTTATTCTCGCTTTCTCTACTATTCTTAATTTCATTAATTACTTTTTCTTGTATATTCTTTGGTCACAAAAAGGATGCTAGTAGAACAACGAAAGTAATGGAGCAATATAATGAATTGCAAAACTTTAATAGATTAACTAACTTTGAAAATATTAAAGCTATTATTAAAGAAGGTAACGCTAATGATACCGAAACTATTCAACTTGAAAAGATTTATAACTATCTTTCTAATAAAAAGAAAATATTATATAAGATTTTAGATACAAGTTATAACAATATTAAGAAATTACAAAACTTTTCTTTTTTATATAAAAAGACACAAGAAAGAAAGATGATTAAATTAATTAGCGATGATTTAAATTCAGCTGAGATTATCAAATCTAAAATAACTAGTGCCTATACACAAAACAACGAGTATATTAATGCTAACAGTGAAGTATATATTAAAATGGTTAATCTATATAACGATTTAGAAGACTTTTATAAAATGAGCTTATTGAATAATGGTAATAATGAAATTCTAAATAGAAAGATGGAAGAGTTTCTATTAAACATTAGAGAACAAATGAGTGAAATTAAACAAGAGGGTGATAGAATTGAATACGAAGTATTTAAGGCAAAATGTAATGAAATTAATATTTTCTTCCAAGATGCTATTAAAACTGTTTTACCTTACTATAAATTCAAAAAAATTATTAAATACTTTGAAGAAGTTAATCTTAAGATTGAAGAACTACTTCCCACTTTAAACAGTTATGGTTTTAACAATGAAGAAATCATTCAAATTAAACAACAAAAAGTTATTGGTGAAGCTGCTATTAGCAAAATTAAACATAATTTAGAATCACTAAACTTCTTTGAAGTAGAACAACAATCAAGAATTGCTTGTAACTGTTTAGAAAAAACATTAAATACAATTATGTTTGATTCAGAAGTTAAGAACACCATTAAAAACGATTTATCAACTTTTGACGAATACATCAAGTTGCTAGAAGAAAAGAGCCAAGATATTTTCACTAGTATTACTAACATCGAAGAAAATGTTGGGTCTAAAGATACAGAGATCAATAACTTATTACATAAGAGCAGAATTGAATATAGCGAAATTATCGAAAGAAAGAAGTTTATTGATAAAAGTATTAGTGAGAACTCTTTAACGAATTTGGAAATCGTTAATGGTATCAAACAAATTATTGATAAATTAATTAATTGAGATAAAGAAATGAAAAACATAGTTGATCAAATAAATAAGAAGTACACACAGTTTAAAACCGATACTGACCGTATCTCTTATAACCAAAATAAGATTGCTCAATTAATTGCCATCAAAAAGAAATACAACCCTAACAACATTGGTATCATTACCCACCTAAATAGTTATGCAGAAGAATTAACACAATTATTTAATACATTAAATACAAACTACCCAGCTAATAAAGAAAGCGTTGCAAGTGAATTAAAAGGTATTGAAAATGATATCTCTAACTTCATATATGAAACTGCTGATGATATTTTAGCTTTTAAATATTGTGAACAAATGTTAATGTTCTTAAATAAATATCGTAACGAACATAGAGAGATTGCTCTTCAATTAGAAAAGATTGAGAAAGACTTCGAAGAAAGGAAGATCGATATGTCTCTTGAAGAATTAATTACATTAGCTAAGAAAATCAAAGAGAACGGAAAACTATATGGCATCAGAATTGAATAAGCTACTATTGGGTTCATATGTGTCTTTCGCTAAACCCAATTATTTATTAGGATCTTTAAAAACCGCTTTAGATTGCAATGAGAATTGTTTTATGATACATATCGGTAGTCCTCAATCTACTTATAAACCAAATATTAATGATATTAAAATTGCTGAATTTAAAAAAGCATGTAGTGAAAGTAATATTAAATTAGATAATGTAATCATCCACGCTCCTTATATTATTAACCCAAGTTCTAATGAAACATTAAAACAAAAGTTCGCTATTTCTTTTATTAAACAAGAAGTTAAATTTGCTGAAGCGATTGGGTGCAAATACATAGTATTACATCCGGGTAATGCTACCAATGGAATGGATAGAGTTCAAGCTATAAAGAATTCTGCTTATGTGATAAACGAAGTTAATAAACAAAATAATGGTGTAGTTATCTGTGTAGAAACTATGAGCGGTAAAGGAACAGAGATCGGAGTTAACTTTAGTGAAATTAAACAAATTATAGATTTAGTAGAAAACAAAGAATTGATCGGGGTTTGTTTTGATACTTGCCATACATGAGACAGCGGCTATGATTTAAATAACTATCAATCTGTATTCAAAGAACTTGATAAAATAGTTGGATTAGATTCAATCAAAGTTCTGCACATTAATGATTCATTAAATGATTGCGGTGCCCATAAAGATAGACATGCTAATATTGGATATGGAAAAATTGGGTTTAAGAACATTTCTTCTATTTGCTATTTGCCCGAATTTGCCAACATTCCTAAAATACTAGAAACGCCAGTTTATGAAAATGAAGAAACAACATATAAAAAAGAAATTGAAATGATTAATGAAAATAAATTTGTAGATTGAATTAAAGAAATTTAATACATTGTATTGAATAATAAAATATTATTAAATACACTATTACCATTTTCAATAATTGGCATGGGAGTAACTTTTAATTCGCCATATGATTTTTCACAATCTTAATGTAACTATGTAGCACCTTTTTACCGGAGTATATCAACAATTTTTATAGTAAATTAATGATGTTTTTAATATTATATATTAAGGAAATCTTAATGAAAATCCCACAGTTTTTTTGAGCTATGTCGCAAAACAAGGTGCTATTTTGGTCCAAAACTCACTTCTTTTAAGCAAATAAAGTTCGACTAGTTTTTGTTGATTAATAATCCTCATTCCACAGTGTCTTCTA
>JAISSF010000005.1 GCA_031273215.1 Mycoplasmataceae bacterium | reverse complement strand
GAAGGCATTGTGGAATGAGAATTATTAATCAACAAAAACTAGTAGAACTTTATTTGCTAAAAAGAAGTGAGTTTTGGACCAAAATATCCCACCGTTTTGCGACATAGCTCTATATTATATCATTTTATCTTTTTGTTTTTTTCTAATTATAAAATAATTAAAAATATAATTAAGGTATGGATGGAATTAGACGTTTTTTTAGTGGTGCTCAATTAACTAGTGATGCTGAGTTTGATGAATTAGCTGATGTAGCAAACATAAGGGTTGTTAAAGATAGAAAAATACTTGTATCAGTTGTGTTTGAAACAATTCCTAGTTTTTCTTTAATTGCGCCATTAGAAAAGAATAAAACTAATGATATTGTTAAAGATTTATTAGAAGTAAGTTACAAAGTAAGAGAGTTAAAAGAAACTAACAAAGAATTACAATCATTCATCGATTATTTTGTTAATAAAAATGATTTGAAACAAAATGCTGTTTTAGTTGAAGTTCTCTCTACGTATAGAATAGTAGATAACAATCTAAACTTTGAATCTTCTAGTGATGTTGGGGTAGAAATTTTTAATAAAAAACTAAACACATTGTTAAACTTTTTATTAGGCTATGGTCTGGATTTTACTAAAATAAATATTCGTAAAAGTGTTAATACAACACGTATTGCTTCTACTAAACAAAATGTAGATGAAGAGATTAAGAAAAATATCGTTGCTTTAGAGAAAGTAGAGACTGTAAAAAAAGTTGATTATACCAAACTTAATGTAATTAAAGAAGAACCAATTAGCATTAAAATATTGAATGAAACATTTGAACCTGATGCTAAAAAATTACCAGTAATTCAAGGCATAATTATTAGAGTAATAAAACCAGAAAGAACTGGTGGACCATGAGAATATTATCTAAAGGATGATAGTGGTTATATCTCTTGTAGAGTTTGGCCAAGTAAAACTGGAGAGAAAACTGCTTCAGGATGAGAAAAGCCTGATAATCGCCCGGAAGAATATTTGGACACTATAAAAGTTGGTGATGTTGTTAAAATTAAAGGTAAATATGATTTTGTAAAAGGTAGTACAAACTTAATATTCAACGCTTACTCATTACTTGTAATGGGTGTGAGCAAAAATGATAAAGTTTATGATACGGCTTATAGACCAAGAATTGAAGTTCTATGTCACACAAAGTTTAGTGCTTTTGATGGTTTAAATACTGCTAATGAGATAATTGATTACTCACTTAAATCAAAAATGCCAGCTATCGGTTTTTGTGATAGGAATAACTTACAAGGATACCCAGATATTGATACAGCCGCTAGTAAACAAAAACAAAAAGCTTTGTATGGTTATGAAGTAAGTGTACTTAATGATGAAATACCTTGTGTAATTAATGTTAGTGAAACTAACTTACCAATCAAAGATCAAGAATATGTAATATTCGATATTGAAACAACAAGCTTAACTAATGAAGATGGTGATATCATTGAGTTTGGTGCTGTTAAAACTAAAGGTGGTATCGTTATCTCTAGATTAGATTTATTAATAAAACCATCTAAATTAGTTTCTCAATTTACAACCGAACTTACTCATATTACAAATGAAATGTTAGCAGATAAGCCAACTTTTAATGAATGTGCACAACAAATATTAGATTTCGTAGGAAACTCAATTCTAGTTGCTCACAATGGTATTGATTTCGATATCAGATTCTTAAATAAAAAATTAATTCAAAATGGATTTAAATCTATAGAAAATACATTGATTGATACATTAATGATCAGTAGAGCAATCCATCCAGAATTCCAAAGACATAGATTGGGTTTTATTTGCAGAAAATATAAAATTCAATATGATGAAACTGTAGCCCACCGTGCTGACTTTGATGCCGAAGTAACATACCGTGTATGGCAAGTATATATTAATGAATTAATTGATAGAGGAATTACAACTATTGAAACAATTAACTCAAGATTTAATACTAGCGAACTTCATAAACAATTATTCCCATCATATATGAATATATATGCAAAAAATAAAGTAGGCTTAAAACAACTTTATAAACTTGCTACTAAATCACTAACCGAACAATACTATGATGAAAAACCAACTCTATATAGAAAACAATTAAATGAGAATAGAGAAAACTTAATTATTTGTAATAACCCGTATGAAAGCAGTTTGTGAGATATCGCTTGTAATGGATCACAATCTCAACTACTTGAAGAAATAAAATTCTACGATTATATCTTAATCGCTCCTGTTCATTGTATTCAACACATGATTAATGCTGATAAGATTGATGAAGAAACAGCTAAGAAAGTTATTAATAAAATTATTAATACAGCAAAAGAATTTAATAAAAAAGTTATTGCTACCTCACATATGTACTACCTATATAATGATATGACTAGTTCATATAACGCATTTATCCATACAAAATTATTAGGTGGTAAATCTCATAGATTCTTGCAAAAAGATTTAACAGCAACTCCTCCAACATTTAAATGTTTAACTACAAGTGAAATGCTTGAAGCATTGAACTTTATTGAAGATAAAGATGAACTTAATAAAATTGTTATAGACCATACTTATGATTTCGCTAATGAGTTTAGTGAAAACAAAATATTATTAAATGGTTTATTCACACCAAAGATTGAAGGAGTTGATACAAAACTTAGAGACTTAGTTTATTCAACTCTAAAAGAGAAATATGGAGATAACCCAAATAAAATCTTAACTGAAAGAATTGAGAAAGAGTTAGAAATTATTATTGGTAAAGGATATGCTGTTATTTATTGAATCTCGTATTTACTTGTAAAGAAATCAAATGAGAATGGATATGTTGTTGGTTCTCGTGGATCGGTTGGTTCATCTTTTGTTGCTTTACTTTCTAAGATTAGTGAGGTTAATGCTTTAGAACCACACTATGTGTGTCCTAAGTGTAAGTATCATGAATTCTATGAAGATATTAGTGTTGATGGTTTTGATCTTCCTACTAAAATGTGTCCACAATGTGGAGCAAAAATGATAAGTGACGGACATAACATTCCTTTCGAATCATTCTTAGGAACAGCTGGTGCTCCTAAGGTTCCTGATATTGATTTAAACTTCAGTGATGAATATCAAGCACAAGCTCATAAGTTCATTTTAGATATGTTTGGGAAAGAACATGCGTTTAGAGCGGGAACAATTCTTACAGTAGCAGAGAAAACGGCTTATGCATATGCGAAGAAGTTCCTTGAGGAAACTAAACCAGGAGAAGTATATAGTGATGCAGAAGTTTATGCATTACAACAATATTTAGTAGATGGTAAACGAACTAATGGTTTGCATGCTGGGGGTATGATAGTTGTTCCACAAGATATGGAATTAGAAGACTTCTGTCCATGCTCACTTCCTCCTAAAAAAGCTGGTGGAGAAGAAACACCGGAAGACGAAGCAGAAGATATGTTAAGCTGAAATGTAACTCACTTTGATTTCCATGCAATCCATGATAACTTATTAAAGTTTGACGTTCTAGGACACGATATCCCCACAATCTTTAAACACATGTGTATAACATCTGGTGTTCCACTTTCTAATGTTGATTATCAAGATTCGAAGGTTATGCAATTATTTGAAAGTCTAGAGCCTTTAAATATTAAACCTGAACAAATTAATGGTGAAACAATTGGTACATATACATTGCCAGAATGTTCAACGCTATTTACCATAGGTATGATTAAAGAATCTAAACCGAGATGTTTTGGAGACTTAGTTAGAATAAGTGGATTAAGCCATGGAACTGGCGTATGGGTAGGAAATGCACGTGATCTAATTTTAAATGAAGGCAAACAATTAAAGGATGTTATTTCATTCCGTGAGAACATGTTGGAATACTTAGCAAGTAATGGCGTTCACCCTGATGATGCGTTTAAGTTCGCTGAAATTGTCCGTAAGGGTAAACAAGTTAAAGATAAAGAGAAGTTCGAACCTCTGGTTGCTAAACTAACTGCGGCTGGAGTTCCTGAGTGATATATTGAATCTTGTAGAAGAATTCAATATCTATTCCCTAAAGCCCACGCCACTGCCTATATGACTCAAGCGTATATTGCTGGTTGATATAAAATATATCACCCATTAGATTTCTATGCTTCTTGATTCTCATTCAAAGCTTTAACATTAGACGTAGAAGTTGTTTGTGCTGGACCAGAAAAGATTAAAGTAAGAATGAATGAGATAACCGCTAGGTTAAAGAATAAAGAAACTGCTAAGACGGTTACGGTTGAAGAAGAGGAAATCAGAGATGTGTGTAAGGTTGCACTTGAAGTTTGAGCAAGAGGAATTAAGTTTGGGATGATTGATTTAGAAAAATCTAGTGCTGATAAGTTTATTATTGATAGACAAAACAATACCTTAATTGTACCATTTAATAGAATTAAAGGATTGGGGGTATCTGTTGCTGAATCTATTGTTAACGAAAGAAACAAAAAGATGTTTATTTCTAAAGAAGATTTAAAAGAAAGAACTAAGATAAACAAAAAACAATATGTTGAAATGATTAGATTAGGCGTATTAGATAAGTTCTCAGATACTGCTCAGATGTCTATTTTAGATATGTTTAATTCTTAAACAATTTATAATTGTATTGTGGCTAAACAAAAGAGAATAGTATTAGGAATGAGTGGAGGAGTTGATTCTTCGGTTTGTGCTTATTTACTTAAAAAACAAGGATACGAAGTAATCGGTTTATTTATGCAAAACTGAGATCAATATGTAAATAACGATATATTAGGACATATCGAAAATGAAGACAAGCAATGCAATGTCTTTAAAGACTTTAGCGATGTCCAAGCAGTAGCTAAAACATTAGGTATTAAAGTTTACAAAGTAGACTTCATTAAGGAATATTGAGATAATGTTTTCCAATATTTAATTAAAGAATATAAAGATGGAAGAACGCCTAACCCAGATGTATTATGTAATAAATATATTAAGTTTGATGCATTTATTAAATATGCTAAAGAACAATTTGATTGTGATTTAATAGCGATGGGTCACTATGCTAATACTAAAGTTATCAAAGATACCAAATACTTAACTTTATCTAAAGATGAGAATAAAGATCAAACATATTTCTTATGTTGATTGAACCAAGATCAATTAAATAAAACTATCTTTCCTTTAGGGGATTTAACTAAAGATGAGGTTAGACAAATAGCTAAGAAACAAAAACTTATTACCCACGATAAAAAAGAATCTACTGGTATTTGCTTTATTGGTGAAAGAAAATTCAAAGAGTTCTTAAAGAACTATATTAAACCTAAAGCTGGTAATGTATTAGATATTGTTACTAAAAAGAATGTTGGTAAACATGAAGGTGTAATGTACTATACCATTGGTCAAAATAAGAATTTGAATTTAGGTGGTAATAAAACTAAATACTATGTATGCGGTAAAGATGTTAAGAAAAATATTTTATATGTTGTAGATGAAGTTCATAAAAATAAATACTTATCTTCTGCTACTTGTGAATTAGAACAAGTTAATTGAATTAATGGAACTCAACCTAAAAAGAATTCTGTATATTTAAGATTTAGACATAGACAAGAATTAGTTAAGGGAACATTTAATATTGAAAATAACAAAGTTACTTTAACTTATAAACCAACAATTGGTGTAACTCCTGGTCAGTTCGCAGTTATTTACCAAAGCAAGATCTGTTTGGGCGGTGGGATTGTTAAAACTATCAAATAGTTGTATTAGTTCCTGTAGCTAAATTAGTTTTCTTTTTCAAAGCAATGAAAGCGAATCCTAATCCATAGAATGTACCTGCTAATCCTGCGATTACACTGCCGAACATTAATCATCCAACAAGTGTACCATGTGCATCAATGTATCAGTTAGGTTTTAAGAAATTATATGGAATGAAATTTTGATCATTTGTTAAAATACCAATTAGAATAACAATACCAGCTCATACAAAAGGGAATGTTAAAACTCAACAGTTTGTTTTAGCATTGAATTTTCCAGTTAAACGCATTTGTGCATAGATGATTCACATAATAACAATAGTTAAGAAGTGTGTAAAGAATGTGGATCCGTTCATACCACTAATCAATTCGCCACTATATATAGGGAATAATACAAGTACTACAATTGTAAAAGTAATCGTTGCGTATGAAACTAAAGAGATAAGTAAGTTCTTGTTTCTAATAAAGTTTTCCAACTTTTTGCCTTTACAGAAGAAACTAATTGCATATAAAATCATTCAAACAGAACACATAAAGTTAGTTCAGTTAGTAAACATTCTTACGTTACCAACATCTCTTACGGCTTCACTAATTAAAACTAATAATAAAACTAAACCATAGGTTAAAGCAACATAACATAAAGCAATTTCGCTGGTATTCTTTTTAGCAACAACCGGTTTTTTAGCCATCAATATCATTATATAAAAATATTTCCACCAAAATTAATTCTAACATATAATTAAGATATGTCTAAGAAAGATCAAATCACTGGAAAAAAAGCAATGTGTGGTAACACTCGTAGTTTCTCTATGAACCACTCTAGAAGAAAATGAGATTTAAACTTACAAACTGTTACTATTAAAGATGGAAAAGGTAAAACTAGAAAAGTTAGAGTTGCTGCTAGAACTTTAAAAACTCTTAAGAGAGATAACAAAGTTGCACCTAAAGTTGCTAAGTAATTTAAAACAAGTATCTATTAAAGATAATATTCCTATTGTTAGGGATAAGACTATTGATTATATATCTAAATATATAGATAATCATAGCTATCAATCAGTTTTAGAAATTGGTTCAGCCTACGGATACAGCGCTTTATATACTGCACTTCACACTAACGCAACGAGCATTATTAGTGTAGAAAAGAATGAAAGCAATTACCAAAAATGTTTAGAATACGCTAGAAATGAAAAGATTAGATTTATAAATGATGATGCTTTTACATTCGAAATCAACCAAAAGTTTGACGTGATCTTTATAGATGGTCCTAAATCCAATCAAGATAAATTGGTCACTAAATATTTAGCTTTATTAAATAAAGATGGGACAATCTTTATTGATAACATATACTTAAACAAGTTTAAACATAGAGATGTGTTAACTAAAAACCAAAAGAAGCTTTTAGAAAAAGTGGAAGCATTCAAAAAGTGATTAGAATCTCAAACTAACATTAATGTTCATTTTATAGATATGGATGATGGGTTAGCGGTTTTAACCCATAAGTAATATAAAACCTATTATAATATAATAGATGAGCAAAAATACTACTGTTAATACCCCAATTCCTGCGACAATCAAGATGATTATTATGCGTAAGCATATATATGCTGTTACTATGGGTATTATCTCTTCAATCGTTTCATTTATCGTAGCTGTTATCGTATATGAATGCGGACAATGAGGGAAAATGGCAGACTGACAAAAAGATATATTCGATGCTGTTGACTGTATTATTACTGTTCTATTATTTGCTTCTTGTGCATTCTTATTATTCAATAAAAAAGGGTTTGAATTGGAAACAGCAAGCAGCAGAAGAGTATTCTTATCAACTTGTGTTATATTCTTAGATTTCACTATTTCATTCATCGTTTCTATTGTTTTAGCCTTCACACCAATGGATACTAATGCTTTAATCATGACTTTCATGATTTCATTTGGTATTTCTATGTTTTTATTACTATTCTCTGAATTTTTATTATTCCACACTGATAATACGAGAATAAACAGTGTTTATGATGATGTTCCTGGCCACGTTCTTGATAACAAACCAGCTGCTCCAGATGCTCAAGAACCAGTTAAAGAAACTATCGCTTAATTTACAGGAAAACTCAGAATTAAGTATACTTAGAAAAAATTTCTCCTCAATACACCACGATAGAGAAAAACTTACTATAATAATAATGTATGTCTGATACAAATTTCAAAATTCACCCTGAAGTTAAAAAGGTAATTATGCGTAAACATATTGCCGCTGTTTCTACAGGTTTAGCTTCTTCTATTATTTCTTTAATTATTGCTATTGTATTATTTGAATTAAAGAGAACTGGACACGAAATCGCTAAGTGAGAAGAAGATTTAGTTGATGCTGCTGACTGTGTTATTTCTACATTAATGTTTGCTTCATGTGCATTCTTATTATTCAACAAAAAAGGTTTTGAAATTGAATCTCACGGTTCTAAACGTGTATTTACATCTACATTAATCGTATTTAGTGACTTCACTCTTTCATTCATTATTTCAATGGTTATGGCTTTTAGCGGTATGGATACTAGTCAATTAGTTATGTGATTCATGATTTCATTCGGCGTTTCAATTACTTTATTATTAATCTCTGAATTCGTATTATTCCAAGTTTCTGTTAACCAAGCTGCTAAAGTGTACGGTGATGTTGATGAAGCTTCAATTACATCTTCTAGCGTAGGTGCTTAATTAACACCCATTTAAATCTATAATTATCCTATGGATAAGATTGTTGTAGTTGGCGCAAAGGAAAATAACCTTAAGAATGTTTCTGTAGAGATACCTAAGAATAAGCTTGTTATCATTACAGGTGTGAGTGGTAGTGGTAAATCTTCTTTAGCCTTCAATACTATATATGAGGAAGGTAAGCGTAGATATATTGAATCATTATCTAGCTACGCTCGTCAATTCTTAGGAGGCAATGAGAAACCTAATGTAGAAAGTATAGAAGGGTTAACACCAGCTATCTCTATCGATCAAAAGACAACCAATAATAACCCACGTTCTACCATAGGTACTGTGACCGAACTATATGACTTCTTAAGAATCTTATTTGCTCGTATCGGTACGCCTTATTGTCCAAACGGCCACGGGGTGATTGAAACCTTAACGGTTAAACAAATTTATGATAAAATATTAGCTGATCTAAAAGAAGGAGATAAGTTACAATTACTTTCTCCAATCTTACACCACGAAAAAGGTACATTCAAGAATGAGATTGATAAAATCAAACGTAGTGGATTCTTAAGAGTAAGAATCGATGGTAATGATTATTCATTAGATGAAGAAATTGAATTAGAAAAGAATAAGTACCACAACCTAGATATTATTGTGGATAGAATCGTATTCCACGATGACGAAGAAACAAAAAGCAGAATCTTCGATTCTTTAACTAATTGTTTAAAACAAAGTGAAGGCAAAGTTGTTACTATTATTAATAATACTGAAAAGTTATACTCCCAATCTCACAGCTGTAAAGTTTGTGGATTTGTTATACCGGAACTTGAACCAAGATTATTTTCCTTCAACAGTCCTACAGGCGCTTGTCCCCACTGTAATGGTTTAGGATTCACATATGAACCTGATGAGTCAAGAATGGTCCCAGATCCATCTAAAAGCATTAATGAAGGTGGTATAGATTACTTTAAGAATACTGTTGGATCAAATAGTATGGACTGACAACACTTTGATGCCTTATTAAAGTTCTATAAAATCCCTAAGGATAAACCAATTAATGAATTAACCAAGAAACAAATAAACCTAATGATGTATGGTAGTGATGAAGAAATTAATTTAAATATTAAATCTAATAGTGGTAATGTTTATAAGAAAACGGAATATGTTGAAGGTGTATTAGCGATGATTAAACGCCGTCACTTAGAAACTAGTAGTGAAATGGCACGTGACTTCTACTCTAAATATATGGCTCAAATTACTTGTAAAGTTTGTAAAGGTAAGAAACTATCTCCTGCTGCTTTAAGTATTAAGATTAATGATAAGAACATCATAGATGTTACTGAACTATCAATCCAAAACTGTATTGACTTCTTTTTAAATTTAAAGCTAACAGACAAACAACAACAAATTGCTAATCTAGCTTTAAAAGAAATTTTAGAAAGATTACAATTCTTGAATAATGTTGGATTAAACTATTTATCTTTATCACGTAGTGCTATGACTTTAAGTGGTGGCGAAATGCAAAGAATTAGATTAGCCACTCAAATTGGTTCTCACTTAAGTGGTGTACTTTATGTTTTAGATGAACCATCAATCGGATTACACCAAAAGGATAATACACAATTAATTAACTCGCTTAAAAAGATGAGGGATATCGGTAACACATTGTTAGTGGTTGAACACGATTTAGAAACTATTGCTATGAGCGACTATGTAAT
The DNA here is from genome assembly GCA_031273215.1 of Mycoplasmataceae bacterium. GTDB lineage: Bacteria > Bacillota_I > Bacilli_A > Mycoplasmatales > Mycoplasmoidaceae > Malacoplasma_A. The sequence goes on along the minus strand of JAISSF010000005.1, from coordinate 3,266 downwards.
AGATGTTGGTCCAGGCGCTGGACAATATGGAGGAGAAATTATCGCAGTTGGTACTCCTGAAGAAATAAAGAAAAACAAGAACTCAATCACGGGTAGATTCTTGAGTGGAGAAGACAGAATCGAAACTCCTGAAAAACGTAGACCAGGTAATGGTAAAAAGATTATTATTAAAGGTATTAAATTAAATAATTTAAAGAACGTAGATGTTACTATTCCTTTGGGTCAATTCATTTGTGTTACTGGAGTAAGTGGTAGTGGTAAATCTACTTTAATCAACGATGTTCTTTCGACTAACATCCAAAAGGTCTTAACAAACCCATTTATTGATGCTCCTAAAGTTGGCAGTATTGTAGGAGTAAGTCATTTAGACAAAATGATTTTGGTTAACCAAGAACCAATTGGTAGAACTCCAAAATCTAACCCAGCTACTTATGTGGGAGTATTCGATGACATTAGAGATTTGTTTGCTAGTCTTCCAGAATCTAAAGCTAGAGGATATACTAAATCTACTTTCAGTTTCAATGTTCCTGGAGGAAGATGTGAAAAGTGTCAAGGGGACGGCGTAATTAAAATTGAAATGCACTTCTTACCTAACGTATACGTTAAGTGTGATGAATGTGATGGTAAGAAATATAATGATGAAGTCTTAAGTGTTAAATATAAAGGTAAATCAATCTATGATGTTTTAGAAATGACAGTTATAGAAGCTTTAGATTTCTTTAAGAACATTCCTAATATTAAACATAAATTAGATACAATGAATGATGTTGGATTAGGATATATTAAACTTGGATTAAATAGTACATACTTAAGTGGTGGAGAAGCACAAAGAATTAAGTTAGCTAAGTTCTTACAAAAACGTGCTGGTAAAGATACTCTAATAATATTAGATGAACCAACTACTGGATTACACCAAAAGGATATTAAGAAGTTAATTGAGGTATTAAATAGAATTGTTGATGCTGGTACATCTATTATTGTTATTGAACACAACTTAGATTTAATTAAATGTGCTGATCATATCATCGATATGGGACCAGATGGAGGAGAATATGGCGGACAAATTGTTGCTACTGGTACTCCCGAACAAGTCGTTAAGAATTCTAAGAAATCATATACGGCTGAATATTTAAAGAAGTATCTGTAATTACTTAGCTTTAGCTTCCAATTCAATTAACGCATCTCTTAGATGCGCTGCTCTTTCGTATTCTCTATTTTCTGCTGCTATTAACATTTCTTTTCTTAAAAGAGCAATGGCTTTAGTTGCATTCTTAGGAGCATTTTGCTTGTGGAAATATGCTTCCATAGCTTTCATACCATCATCAGATTTCAAATCATCGAAGATGGGTTTAATAATTGTTGTAGGAGTAATCTTATTTTTCTTATTGTAAGCAATTTGGATATTTCTTCTTCTTTCAGTTTCATCCATAGCCGCTTGCATTTCTTTAGTAATACTATCAGCAAACATAATAACTCTACCATTACTATTTCTTGCTGCTCTACCGAATGTTTGAATCAAAGATTTCTCACTTCTAAATAACCCTGGTTTATCCGCATCTAAGATCATTACAAGTGAAACTTCAGGAACATCTAAACCTTCTCTTAATAAATTAATACCAACAACCACATCATACTTTCCTCTTCTTAAATCATTAATGATCTTCGCTCTTTCTAGAGTCTTAAGTTCATTGTGTAAATACGCTACTTTATATTTACGTTCATGTAGGTATACTGAAAGAGATTCAGCCATCTTTATAGTAAGTACCGTAATAAATGTTCTTTCTTTATTCTTAATTTGTGCATCTAATTGTTTAGTTACTTCTTTTAATTGATCTTTGGAAGGCTTGATACTTAATGTTGGATCCAATAAACCTGTCGGTCTAATAATTTGTTGTACTAATATATTATTCGCTTGTTCTTTTTCTCAATCATTAGGAGTGGCAGAAACATAAATAACACTTTTAATCTTTGCTAAAAATTCTTCAAAGTTTAATGGTCTGTTATCTAATGCACTCGGAAGTCTGAAACCGTAGTCTACTAAAGTTTCTTTTCTGCTTCTATCTGTGTTGTACATACCTCTAACTTGGGGAATAGTCATATGTGATTCATCTATTACCAATAATCAATCATCGTTTTTAAAGTAATCAAAGATTGTGTAAGGAGTGTCACCTTTATTTCTTAATTCTAAATGTCTTGAATAGTTTTCAATCCCACTTGTGTATCCCATTTCTGTTAACATTTCAATATCATGATTAGTTCTTTGCTCAATTCTTTGTGCTTCTAACAACATATTTTCTTTTTTAAAATATTTAACTCTTTCATCCAGCTCTTTCCTAATTCTTTTAATTGATTCATCAAATCTATCACGGTTAGCAATATATTCATTAGCAGGTACAATTTCGATAATCTTGTGTTTCTTTCTGACACTTCTTGTAAGAATATCTAATTCTTCAATACTTTCAATCTCATCTCCGAATAGAGAAATACGGTAACTAAATAAATCAGTATATCCAGGGAATACTTCAATTACATCACCTTTAGCTCTAAAGTTACCCGGAAGGTTCTCTACATCATTTCTTACATATTGTAATCTTACAAGGTTGTGTAAAAATTGTTGTCTATTTAATTTCTCACCTTGTTTTAAAATTAGTCTATATTCATTAAAGTCTTCTGGAGATACAGATGCATAAATAGAGGCTACGGATGCTACTACTATTACATCATCACTACTAGCTAATGAATTAATTGTACTTAATCTTAACATCTCTATTTCCTGATTTGATTTAGCGGTCTTATCTATATAAGTATCGGTTCTTGGAATATAAGCTTCTGGTTGATAAAAATCAAAGTAAGATACAAAGTATTCTACGCGGTTGTTAGGGAATAGTTCTTTGAACTCACTATATAACTGAGCTGCTAAAGTTTTATTATGCACGAGCACTAATGTTTTCTTTTGTGTCTTTTCAATAACATTAGCAATAGTAAAAGTCTTTCCTGTACCAGTTGCTCCCAATAATACTTGTGATTTAGTTTTCTTTTTTAAACCATCAACTAATTCTTTGATTGCATTTACTTGATCACCTTTAGGTGTATATTTAGTATGAATCTTAAACATATATGAATTATATTTTTAAGTAGTTAGTTTACTATAATATAGAGCTATGTCGCAAAACGGTGGGATATTTTGGTCCAAAACTCACTTCTTTTTAGCAAATAAAGTTCTACTAGTTTTTGTTGATTAATAATTCTCATTCCACAATGCCTTC